>NZ_JAAGPL010000559.1:0-591 GCF_017104785.1 Burkholderia sp. Ac-20353
TCACACGAGGATTGCAACTGTTGGAAGGGCAGGACGATGCCCGGATAGCCCGTGGAGAGATGGCGCAGTCAGGCCACTCGGTGAAGCAGGAACCCGCCTATAAGGACTTTCCCATTTTGCAAGCTTCGGGTTCATTCAGTCATTGATTAGGTTCCGATGTTATAGCGGGCGCATTGGGCGGTGAGCGGCGGGACAGACTGCACACCTATAAACGGCCTTGTGGGGCACGGTCGCTTCTGTGCCCGGGCCAGGATAGTAACCGCGCAGCAGGACTCCATCCGACGCACGGCGTACACATGGAGTGTGTCGCCTGCGGGTTCCGCGAGTTCGCCTGCTGCCGGTCCGACCTGTCGCTATCCATGCCTATTGCGTCCTTGGGAGAAAGCCGTGTGACCGAAGGTCAAGTTTTATGTGAGCTGGTGTCTGGCGTGGGCGTATATGAAGGATCGAAGCGCTCACCTTTGGCCAGGATCGCCCACAGGATCCGCGCGTGCTTGTTCGCGATCGCGACCAGCGTTCGGTACCAGCCTACCCGTGCATGCAGCTGAACGATCCAGCGCGAGAGCCGGTCGGTTCGTCGGTGAGCACTGG
>NZ_JAAGPL010000560.1:0-217 GCF_017104785.1 Burkholderia sp. Ac-20353
GTGGTCGCCGTATCATTAAAAAAAAAATGTAAGACGCAGTGGACGTTCAGCAGTGCGATCACGCACACGATTCACTCGCACTGCCTCCTGCATCGTGCGAGAGTATCAGAGATGATGTCATGAGCGTAGTCGTGAGCACGGAAGGTGTGTTGTGGTGATGTTGTGCACGTGCGAGCGAGTCTGGGATGGTGAGATTACGATTTTTTTTTTTTTTTTT
>NZ_JAAGPL010000561.1:0-552 GCF_017104785.1 Burkholderia sp. Ac-20353
CCTGGCCGTTCGGCACGTCCTGGCCCGTCTCGTCGACCACCGCGGCCATGATGCCCGGCAGCGGCAGCGTGCACGAACCGGGCACGGTCGGCGTCGCGCCCGGCAGCGGCGTGATCATGTGCCCGCCGGTCTCGGTCTGCCACCACGTATCGACGATCGGGCAGCGTTCGCCGCCGACGTGCTTGTGATACCACATCCATGCTTCCGGGTTGATCGGCTCGCCGACCGTGCCGATGATGCGCAGGCTCGACAGGTCGTAGCTCTTCGGGTGGACCTTGTCGTCGGCCTCGGCCGCCTTGATCAGCGAGCGGATCGCGGTCGGCGCGGTATAGAACACGCTGACCTTGTGGTCGGCGATCATCTTCCAGAAGCGGCCGGCATCCGGATACGTCGGCACGCCTTCGAACACGACCTGCGTGCCGCCACACGCGAGCGGGCCGTAGGTGATGTACGTGTGGCCCGTGACCCAGCCGATGTCGGCCGTGCACCAGAACACGTCGGCGGGCTTCCAGTCGAAGGTCCACTTCATCGTCTGCGCGGCCCACAGCAGGT
>NZ_JAAGPL010000562.1:0-548 GCF_017104785.1 Burkholderia sp. Ac-20353
TTTCGAGCACGTAGCCGCGATCGGCCACGCCCAGCGCCTTGTTCGCGTTCTGTTCGACGAGGAACACCGTCACGCCCTCATCGCGGATCATCCGGATGATGTCGAAGATCTGCGCGATCACGAGCGGCGCGAGGCCGAGCGTCGGCTCGTCGAGCAGCAGCAGACGCGGCTTGCTCATCAGCGCGCGGCCGATCGCGAGCATCTGCTGCTCGCCGCCCGACATCGTGCCCGCGCGCTGCGCCGAACGCTCCTTCAGACGCGGAAAGAGGCGATACACGTGCTCGACGCCGGCCTCGATCTCGTCGCGGCTTGCGAAGAACCCGCCCATCTTCAGGTTCTCGAGCACCGTCAGGCTCGGGAACACGCGCCGCCCTTCCGGCGAAATCGCCATCCCCTGCCGCATGATCTGGTGCGTCGACAGCCCGGTGATGTCACGGCCCTCGAACAGCACGCGGCCCGACGACGCGCGCGGCGTGCCGCACACGGTCATCATCAGCGTCGTCTTGCCGGCGCCGTTGCTGCCGATCAGCGTGACGATCTCGCCCTTG
>NZ_JAAGPL010000563.1:0-547 GCF_017104785.1 Burkholderia sp. Ac-20353
TGATGGCAGCGGCAATGTTGAAAATCAAGGGCTTGCAGGTCAACTACGGCGGCATCCAGGCCGTGAAGGGCGTTGACATGGAAGTCCGCCAGGGCGAACTCGTGACGCTGATCGGCGCGAACGGCGCGGGCAAGACCACGACGATGAAGGCGATCACGGGTCTGAAGGCGTATTCGGCGGGCGACATCGAGTACGACGGCAAGTCGATCAAGGGCGTGCCGACGCACGAGCTGCTGAAGCACGGCCTCGCGATGGTGCCGGAAGGCCGCGGGATCTTCGCGCGGATGTCGATCCTCGAGAACATGCAGATGGGCGCGTACCTGCGCAACGACGCGGACGGGATCAAGCAGGACGTCGACCGGATGTTCGGCTTCTTCCCGCGGCTGAAGGAGCGCGCGACGCAGCTCGCCGGCACGCTGTCGGGCGGCGAGCAGCAGATGCTGGCGATGTCGCGCGCGATTCTTTCCAAGCCGAAGCTGCTGCTGCTCGACGAGCCGTCGATGGGGCTGTCGCCGATCATGGTCGAGAAGATCTTCGAAGTGGTGCG
>NZ_JAAGPL010000564.1:0-546 GCF_017104785.1 Burkholderia sp. Ac-20353
GTCGGGGCTGATCCTGGGCCTGGCAGTGGGTGCGCTGACGCTCACGGCCGTCAACATGTTCGGCGGCTTCGCGGTGACGCGGCGCATGCTGGCAATGTTCCGCAAATAAGGGGACGACAACCATGACCTCCAATCTGACTACCGTCTCCTACATCGGCGCGGCGATCCTCTTCATCCTCAGTCTTGGCGGGCTGGCGAACCCGGAAACGGCGCGCCGCGGCAACCTGCTCGGCATGATCGGCATGGTCATCGCCGTGCTGGCCACCGTGCTCGGCCCGCGCGTGTCGGCCGAGGGCATTCCGTACGTCGTCGCCGCGCTGGTCGTCGGCGGTGCGGTCGGCCTCATCGCCGCGAAGAAGGTGCAGATGACGCAGATGCCCGAACTGGTTGCGCTGATGCACAGCCTGGTCGGCCTGGCGGCGTGCCTGGTGGGCTTTGCCAGCTACATCGATACGTCGGTGCAGTTCGTCGGCGCAGAGAAGGCCATCCACGAAGTCGAGATCTACGTCGGCATCCTGATCGGCGCGGTGACGTTCGCGGGCTCGG
>NZ_JAAGPL010000565.1:0-546 GCF_017104785.1 Burkholderia sp. Ac-20353
CGAAGTCGAGCACGCGGACCCAGTAGTTGCCGCCTGCTGCGCCGATGATGATCGGCGCGGCAATCACGAACGCCGCGGTGAGGATGCCGATGGTGACGGTCTTCGCGGTGTTGCGTTCTTCGACGAGCGTCGTCGAGGTTTCGATCGGTTGAATGGATGTCATGTTCTTGCTCCCCTTCCGTTACGCGCGGTCCGCGACCCGTTCGCCGAGCAGGCCCGACGGACGGAACACGAGAACGATGATCAGCACGATGAATGCGAACACGTCCTGGTAGTTGCTGCCGAACACGCCGCCCGTCAGATTGCCGATATAGCCGGCACCCAGCTGCTCGATCAGGCCGAGCACCACCCCGCCGACCATTGCGCCCGCGAGGTTGCCGATGCCGCCCAGCACCGCCGCGGTGAACGCCTTCATGCCCGGAATGAAGCCCATGTAGAAGTGCACGTTGCCGTATTCGGACGCGATCATCACGCCGGCGAGCGCCGCGAGCGCCGAGCCGATCATGAAGGTCGCCGAGATCACGAAGTTCGGGTTCACGCCCATCA
>NZ_JAAGPL010000566.1:0-261 GCF_017104785.1 Burkholderia sp. Ac-20353
GAAAAAAAAAAAAAAAATATATCTAGCGACACATACTTTCTACGTCTTTTTGCGTTACGTACACGTCGCCAGCCGCTCTCCACACCTGTTCCGACACTCTTTCCCTCCCCGCCGCTCTTCCGCTCTCTGCGTCTTCGCGGCGACCGTCTCGTTGCGCTCGCCGTGATACGCGCGGCGCTCCGAGTGACCGACGATCGCATAGCGCGCACCGAATTCCGCGATCATCGCCGCGGCAACCTCGCCGTATACGCGCCCTGCTCG
>NZ_JAAGPL010000567.1:0-513 GCF_017104785.1 Burkholderia sp. Ac-20353
TCGACGGCCATCAGATCGCGGGGCTGTCGAGCCACCGGATCGCGCTGAAGGGCCTCGTGCGGACGTTCCAGAACATCCGCCTGTTCAAGTCGCTGACCGTCGTCGAGAACCTGCTCGTCGCGCAGCACCGCAAGGTGAAGTCGGGGCTGCTGCACGGCCTGTTCGCGACGCCGGCGTACCGGCGCGCGGAGAAGGAAGCGCTCGAACGCGCGGCCGTGTGGCTCGAGCGGATGAACCTGACGTCGGTTGCCAACCGGCCGGCGGGCACGCTGTCGTACGGGCACCAGCGGCGCCTGGAGATCGCGCGCTGCATGATCACCGAGCCGCGCCTGCTGATGCTCGACGAGCCGGCGGCGGGCCTCAACCCGCAGGAGAAGATCGAGCTGCAGCACCTGATCGACAAGCTGCGCCGCGAGTTCGGCGTGTCGGTGCTGCTGATCGAGCACGACATGAGCCTCGTGATGGGCGTGTCGGACCGCATTCTCGTGATGGAGCACGGCCGGCCGATCGTGA
>NZ_JAAGPL010000568.1:0-510 GCF_017104785.1 Burkholderia sp. Ac-20353
CGATTCCCGAGACGGTCTACTTCTGCTACCAGATGACGTTCGCGATCATCACGCCGGCACTGATCTGCGGCGCGTTCGCGGACCGGATGAAGTTCTCGGCGATGCTCGTGTTCATGACGCTCTGGTCGCTGATCGTCTACGTGCCGGTCGCGCACATGGTCTGGGAGCCGACCGGCTGGCTGTCGGCCGACGGCGTGCTCGACTTCGCGGGCGGCACCGTCGTGCACATCAACGCCGGTATCGCGGGCCTGATGTCGTGCCTCGTGCTCGGCAAGCGCGTCGGCTACGGCCGCGAATCGATGGCGCCGCACAACCTGGTGCTGACGATGATCGGCGGCTCGATGCTGTGGGTCGGCTGGTTCGGCTTCAACGCGGGCTCGGCGGTGGCCGCCGACGGCCGTGCCGGTTTCGCGATGCTGACGACGCAAGTGGCGACGGCCTGCGCGGCGCTCGGCTGGATGTTTGCCGAATGGGTCGCGAAGGGCAAGCCGTCGGTGCTCGGCATCGTGT
>NZ_JAAGPL010000057.1:0-47715 GCF_017104785.1 Burkholderia sp. Ac-20353
CCATGCGAACCGCCTCAACCTTGAATTCCAGCGTGTACCGCGCCCTCGGGTTACCCATTGCTCAATCCTCCGTCACTGAAGTTTTACACACTCTCAGTAACGGATACGTTTTTCGAGGGCAAGGTCACATTCGGGCGTCAGTTTGACGTGCTCAACGACGTGCTCGGACCACTCACTGCTGGCAGCAACACGTGGGGGGGTAACCTAGCCGCCCATCCGTTCGAGAACGACAATCTGGCGGCTGACTCAGTTGTCGTCAACAATACGGTCAAGTACGTAAGCCCAACCTGGAGCGGGATCACATTCGAAGGGATGTACTCCTTCAGTAACAAGGCCGGGAGCTTTGCGAACAATCGTGCATATGGCGTTAGTGTGTCGTATGCGCAGGGTCCGGTTAACCTTGCAGGCGGCTACCTCCAGTTCAACAATCCGGGGGGCGGTGCCGTTGGCACCAATCAAAATGGCGCCATTTCGCAAGGCGATGGCAGCGCCAACTTTATCGCGGAGCGTCAGCGTATCTGGGGCGCAGGCGGCAACTACACGTTCGGCCCAGCAACCGTTGGCCTGGTATGGAGCCATACGCAGCTCGATAACATGACGAGCGTTATCTCCCTTGGCCTCGGCAGCTACCTGCCAATCAGCGGTACCCTACGGGTCGACAATTACGAGTTAAACGCACGCTACGCGATTACGCCGGCGTGGAGTGTATCCGGGGCATACACCTTCACGGATGGCGCATACAGCAATGGTGCGACGAACGCTTCCCCCGCATGGCATACGGCCATGCTCCAAACCGACTACTCGCTGAGCAAGCGCACTGACCTTTACCTCGAGGGTGTATATCAGCACGTGCATGGTGCACCGGCCGGGTCTGCGGTAGGCGAGGCGATGATCAACACCCTCTCGCCGTCTTCGACTGGCACGCAAGTGGCAGTCACGGTGGGCATGCGTCACCAGTTCTGAGTCCACGACCTTCATGACCGCGGCTTGGTCCCACGCTCGACATCGATCTGGTGTGGGGTCATGCCGCGAATGTCATTTGCTGCATTTGACTCAATACGCAGGCCGGACGGCAAATTCTGACGAGGCGGCATTTGTGTTATCCATGAACGGCCTGAAGTCTTCGGCTATCTGGCCGGGGATGAACGATGGGTGTAGCCAGCGAAGCATGGGTGTGCTGATTTTCTGAGGGAAGTCGAGGGTGTGCCTACACGGTGAAAGACGAGCAGGCGCGTAACGATGCCTTGTCAGCAGCACTGCTTGTGGAAGTTGCCAAGGCCATGCTGTCCGTCTGGGCGCTCGCGATCGACCACGGGGAAGCAGTCTTTGCACGCCGCAGCGAAGAGCTTGAGGCCGAGACAGCGTCCGCCTCGGCGCGGCTCGAATCCGTGCAGGTCGCCAACACAGGTTTGTAGACAGAAGTGCATCGCTCGCGCCGACGCGCCGGCGCGCACTACGAAACGCTCCCGCTGAGCCAAATGGCAAAACGCACGCGCGTCGCTCGGCGAGGCAACGGCGGGAGCGGGACCGCATCATAGCTGCTCGGGCCTTTGTTTACAGGGGGCAGCGGCCTAAGGTGTGAGAATTGCTATTACCCGAGGCTGCCTATTCAAGGGCGGGTAATGAAGTGATCCGGTCATCCAAATCGCCTTCTCGGGGACAACAGTTCGGCCTTTGACGACATTGGGGCTGGGCTGGTTCTACGCCGGCAATGCGGCGGAATGCCGACGGTGCCGGCTTCGAGCTGCCGGATGGCAGCTTCCTGCATCAGCGAACTCACATGTCCGACCCTCTGCTGCCGTTTGACCCAGTGCCGGCTGAACGGCCGCTTCGAAAACTATAACGGCCTCTCCCCTACGAACGACACCCCGCTTGTGCCGCGTTCGAGACGTGCCGCAGGGTGTGCGCTTTGATCGCACGACGGCCTCGCGATGTGCCGCCAATCGCCGTCCGTTTTCCTGGGGAATGTGTGCAACATGCGTTCGCGTCGTGCCGCATCGCTGGGAGCCTCGGCACACCGGTCGGCATCGCAAACAGCCCTTTCGGGAGCGGACATCTTCCGGTGCGGTGGCTCGCCCCAGTTCTGGAAGGGAAGTGAGCGTTTCGGATGACGCACGTTGGCGCCTGCAGCGTCACATGGGTTGCATGCCCACGATATAGCCGTCGTCCACCTTGAGCAGCAGCCGCGCGGGTTGGTCGAGCGACTGAAAGTAGCCCTCGGCGCGATTGAGTTCGCTTTCGATAGCTTCGCGGCTGTTCTTGACCTGGCTCACGAGTTCGCCGACCGCTGCAGAAGGTTTAGCTTACGCTGAGAGATCGTCGTGTCGAAGTCGGTCATCGCGGAAAGCTGGCCGATTCTCTGGCGCATCCGGGTGGTGGTCTCCGTGACGAACTGACCATCCTCCTTCAGCCGCTGCAGTGACGCCCAGATGTCCTTGCTTCGTTCGGTCCTCAACTGCTCGCCCACGCAGTTGCTCATCGCGGCCAATTGCAGATTCGACGCACGGGCGCGTATGGCGAGAAACGCCTCCTCGTAGTGGCGCGAGAGGCGCGCCAAATGCGCGGCGATGGCCTTGCGGGCACCATCGGTGCCGAACATGTCTGGATCCTGCACGCTCAGGATCGCGTCGATCCCGTGCTTGATATCGATCATCAAGAAATCTTCCAATTTGAGAAGCTCGCGGTGGTGCATTTCGAGCACCGCTTTGAGCCCCTCGGGCGGCGCCTCACCCGCGAGAGCGGCGCCCGCCACTTCGCTGACGTAGCGGATGATGCTGGTCAAGGACGACAACCGCTCGTTCTGCTGAAACTCCGCGATGGACTGCACCGTGGCCTTGATCTCCTCAAGTTCGCGCTGGATGTCGGCCATGTGCTTTTGGCCCACCGCGAACGAGGCCATCTGAAACAGCATATCGGCGCAAACGATCCGTGTGAGTGCGGACGGTTCGAGCAGGGTGCCGTGACTCGGCTTGCCGCCGGCCATCGTTACGAGTCGGTAGCCCTCCTGGCCTTTCGCCTTCGCGAGCGGGCCATTGATCACCACTTCCATATGGCGGGTCGACGCGACGTGCTTCGCTGTCGCGATATTCGGCACAAACGAAAGCAGCGGACCCAAGCGGCTGATGCCACCGTCGTCGGCGCTGAGGGGCTGCCAGCGCCTCACGCCAGGATCGGAGATTTGTGCCATTTCGACGATCGAACCGACCCCCTCCGCGTGCATGCAGAGGACGGCCGGGTGTTGCTTGCTCAGTGGCGCGGCCGGTTCGTCCGCGCCGGCGGCGTCGAGCAATTCGAGGACTACTCGACGCAGGTATGGTTGAGCACTTCCAGCACGATCGCACCGAGCGGGTATTCCTGCGCTTGCTCAAGGCTGGCGGCACCGGGCTGAACCTGACGGCCGCCTCGAGCGTCATCCATTTCGACCTCTGGTGGAACCCGGCGGTCAAGGCCCAGGCGACCGATCGCGACTACCTCATAGGACAGCGCAGCAATGTGCAGGTGCATCGCCTGATTACGGAGGCGACGTTCGACGAACGCATCAATGACATGAGTGTTCGCTGAGTTGTAAATGGGGCGCTGCGATGAGATGAGCGGTTGCGCGCTGCAGTTCCAGGACTTTGGCCGCTTGTTGCAGCCGGGCGTCAGCCTGGCCGATGGATTTTCTCCATCTATCCTTGCGTTGCGCCAACGAGTTCGTAACGCATGTTTTGAACTCCTTGATTTAGTTTGAGTTGGACGGCTCTGCCGATAGGGCTTGATTGCTCACGCGCTGGTTGACAAGTGGCTTGCAGAGTAATCTATCGACTCCGTCTATCTCAATGGGTGGCATAATTCGAGCGTTGCGACCTATCGCAATCGACAATTATGGGAGAACAGAACATGGCCAATAGTGACTACAAGACGTTGAAGGCACAACTCGATGCTTTGCAGGAGAAAACGGAAGCAGCACGCATTGCGGAATTGGAGGCATTGGTCGCTGACATTCGCGAAAAAGTCGCCGAATTCGGAATCACGGTCGAGCAGATTTTCGGTCGTCAACGCGTCGGCAAGGGTAAGAAGGTCGGTGCTCACGTGGCGGCAAAGTACCAGAACCCGAAGACGGGTGAAACCTGGAGCGGACGCGGTCGTGCTCCGGCGTGGATCAAGGACGTGAAGGACCGCGCTCGCTTTCTCATTGGCGCCGCGGCCGAGGCACAGAGTACCGCCGGGAATGCCGCGACCGGGACGGCAGCAAAGAAAGCCGCCGCAAAGACCCGAAAGGCCGACGCGAAATCCGTGAAATCGGCGGGCGCGACGGTGGCTCGCAAAAGCGGGCGCCCGTCGACTAATGTTGCCGCAAAAAAGACGACAAGCCAGCGCGCTCCTCGCGTGAAAAAGGCGGCAGGCGCCGTCAAGCCGGAAGTTGTCACCGAAGCCGCGAGCGAGTAACGGCGCGGATCAGGCAGGCGAGCGGCAAGGAAAGGATTGGTCCCTGCCGCTCGTTTTTGTCGGTTCTTCCTGCCGACGCCGCGTCGTTTTTCACCTGCTCCGGGTCAATCCGGCCCGGGGCCTGGATGTCGCCACTGTTATGCATGTGGGTTTGGAATGCCAACGTTTTATCGGATGAATCTGGCCCACTGGCGATGCGATCTTCGGATGGTTTTGCCGCCTTCAAGGTGCGAAGTCCGAATGGCCCGATTCAACGTCCTCAGATGACCACGCATCCAGCATCCCGTCGCGTCCCCCGCATCGTGGTGCGGCGCTCTCCCATCCATGGCCGCGGCGTATTTGCTCGTCGTGATCTAGCCCTTGGTGAGCTGCTCCTCGAGTACGTTGGTGAGCGTATCGATTGGGAGGTCGCCATCACCAGACCGCCAGCCGATCCCGCCAATCCGGATCACACCTTCTTCTTCGATCTCGGCGATGGGCGCGTCATCGATGGCGCGGCAGCGGGCAACTCGTCGCGTTGGATCAATCATTCGTGCGCGCCGAATTGCGAGGCAGAAAATCGAGGCGGCCGGATTTTTATTCGAGCGCTGCATGCGATCGATGCAGGTGACGAAATCAGCATTGATTACGCGCTCGCGGTTGACGGGCGCGTGACGCGCTCGATGCGCGATCGATATGCGTGCCGTTGTGGCGCGTCGACATGCCGCGGCACCATGCTGGCCGTTCGGAGGCGCCGTAAGCAGGCGCATGAGGGCGGCGTAGTCGATACGGCGCAAGGTCTGGTTGATCAACCATCTGCCTTGCCTCCAGACGCGGTGCGGTCAACGGTGCGCATTCTGGAGCGGCCGGGGTCCGACCGCCTCATCGTGTCGTGGCGGCAGGCCGGGCGGGGGTGTTACAGCGAGCAGCTTTGGACTGCATCGCTGGCGACTGCTGGCGGAATCTGCGCGGTGTCGGGACAGGCTTACGAACGCGGTGATGCGGTATTTCAGCCGACAGGTTCACCTGTACCGCTCAATCAGGCTGAGCGCATCTGCGCGGACAGTGTTGCGCACATTCCCATCGACGAGGTCGCGTGACGATGTCGTTGCCGACGAGCTTACTCAGTCACACGAAACTTGCTGTTTCACGGCCGTGACACCGTGTTTGGCTCGCCCATCACATGCGCGCTTCGTGGGCGATCCTGCATGCGGCAACGGGGACGACCTAGATATTGCTTGGGCGGGTGGCCACGTTGCCGCACTCACGGGGCTCGGGAATCGGAGACGAGGCCGTTCCGGCAAGGAATCGCTTCAGCTGCTGCTCGGCGTCAATCACCTTGTAACGTGGCGCGACATTCAGTTGCCAATCATGCAGCACGAGCAGTTGTTCGAATGCCGACACGGCGTCCGCTGCGAGGATCCACTCATTCGATTCATCCGCGTGCAAGTGCGTGGCTTCGACAGGATGCTCGACCGCCTTGTAGCGTTCGACGGGTTCGTCTCCGTAGCCAGCCTGCTGCAGGAACCACGCGATATACGTGGTGCGTATCAGCTCGTTGAAGAGAAACGCGTTCCCGTGACCGTCCCGGCAGGCCACCAGCGCAAGATGATGTGACAAGGACTGCGTCTGCACCGACGTTTTGTCCAGCGGCAACAACATGGCTTTTGTTAGGGTGCGTCGGGGCGCGGCGGACCGTCCGCGGCTTTTCTTGGAGCTCATCTTGCGTCACTTCGACCTGCTGGAGAAACATCTCGCCGGGTTAGTTCCTTGTCTCAACACCGATCAGGTGTTCACGGCATCCTTGAATGCTTTGCCGGCGGTAAACTTGACCGTTTTTGCGGCGGCAATTGTGATGGCTTCCCCGGTCGCCGGATTGCGGCCGGCCCGCTCAGCGCGCGCACCGGTGGAGAAAGAGCCAAAACCGATCAGTTGCACCGTATCGCCGCGCGTGACAGCGTGCGTCACGGCCGCGAGAATGGCATCAATTGCAGCGCCAGTGCTGGCTTTGCTGTCGCCCGTTGCGGCCGAAACAACGTCGATGAGTTCTTGCTTGTTCATTCGTGGATTCCTCAGTCATGTCCGCTAAAGGCGGATTTGGCCATTACCCTATAACATCTATCATGGAGAACGCAATTTCTGCCTCTTTGTTGCACATGTAACATTCGAAATCGAGGTCAACCAGGGGAGAATCGCCGCGTTGTACGGAGCAGATGTCGGGCGAAGCGCTCGTCCTGTCCGATGATACCGCTACGCTGCGATCTGGATGGACAATGAGGAAGGGTAGGTGGTGCCAGTGACGAATGCGATGCGAGCCAAGATATTGGCGCGAGTTGTGCCGCAAAGGTGCCATCATGATTGGCCGTGGCGAAACCGGCCTCGAAAATGCGCCGCGACCGACATGCTTTGCGCGCACGGTATCGATGAACAGATTATTCATGACGACTAGTAAAATTCAATCGCTGCACCAGCAACTCGGCCACGTCAACTTGCTTCTTGACGAGGCCCGGAAGAAGGAAAAGGCGGCAGTACTCGCAGCGATTCGCGAGCAGGTGAAGGAGTACGGCATCACGGAGGTGGAATTGCTCCGTGCGGCCGGCTTTGTGAAGGACAAGCCGAAGAAGCTGCCGGCCAAATACTACGATCCGTCATCGGGCAAATCGTGGACGGGTCGCGGCGCGTGCCCAAAGTGGCTGGCTGGCAAAAATCTGGATGACTATCTGATCCTCCCGGCTGCGAAGCCCTGGTGGCCAGGAGAAAATTGATAGGCGCGACCAATCTTTGCGCGTGCAAAATGATTGATTGCGCGTATTCGGCGAAGCCCCCGTCACCGCGTTTGGCCACGATGCCACAAGACCACTCGACGTAAACCAGAATCCTGTTGGCGCCCTAAATTGTGCGAGAATGCGTGCCGCCGCGGGTGTAGCTCAATG
This sequence comes from Burkholderia sp. Ac-20353, assembly GCF_017104785.1. Lineage (NCBI taxonomy): Bacteria > Pseudomonadati > Pseudomonadota > Betaproteobacteria > Burkholderiales > Burkholderiaceae > Burkholderia > Burkholderia sp. Ac-20353. Next base: position 7,341 of record NZ_JAAGPL010000057.1, read on the forward strand.
GTAGAGCAGAAGCCTTCCAAGCTTACGACGAGGGTTCGATTCCCTTCACCCGCTCCATCATGGGCCCGTAGCTCAGCTGGTTAGAGCAGTCGACTCATAAGTCGCCGGTTCAAGTCCGGCCAGGCCCACCATATGAACCCGGATGATGAGTGCGGAAGACACGGCGGGCGCAAAAGTGCGCCTGTAGAGGCCAACAGGACGTAGGCGCGAGCAATCGTTGATATGGCGCTATCGCGCAATACGAATGGCGATCTGCTCGTTGTGACCACCTATCCGCGACGTCGAGCGACGCGATCACCAACGGCGGTGACGAGAACTTCGTGGCAATGCGTTTGTGTGTGTTCGACGGCGGCACCAACGACACGTTCGGCCTCGCGCGAGGGAGTTTCACCTCCTTCTATACCAATACGAGCGTGACTCAGCCGCAGTCGACGCCGTACGCCTCCGATTCCACGCTTCCCGGCCGGCGGTATTGCCCAATGCGCTACGGGTTCAGAAGTTCGAAGTGGATTTCAAATATCCGTTTGTGCCGGCGTGCTATGCGGGCGCTCAATCCGCGCTGGGGAACGTTCATCACATCGACGCGCACGGCTCGACAGCCGATGGTCATTTCACATTCCTCGACCTTGCCTTGCTTGGACCTCATCCGATTCCACGCAGGATTCTGGGCAGGGGAGCAACGCAGGCTCATCGAGCTGCGAGTTCGTCTTTGTCGCGTTAAATATTCTGATAAACTAAAAACTTTCCCGGAAGATTTCCGAATAAACCACGCGATTTGAGGTTGTATGGCTAGCAAGACGCTTCAGCGCCTGATGGAGGAGGCACCGCGCGGGCAACCGCTCGACACGGAAATGCTGAAGGATATGGGCGTCAGCTCGGCACTCGCGACTTACATGGTCAAGGCGGGATGGCTGCAGCGACTGTCCAAGGGGGCCTACCTGCTCACGGGAGACAGCCCAAGCCGGGAGGGAATCGTCGCGTACCTGAGTCGACGAGTGCCAGGCCTGCATGTGGGGGGCAAGGCCGCACTCGACTGGCAAGCCGGACGTGACAACATCGACTTCCGTGCGAAGGTCATCTTATGGGCACAGAAATCCTACGAGATCCCGGTGTGGGTTGACGAGCACATGCGCTACGCGTTCCAGACCACCCAGATCTTCGACGACGAGCTGCCGTATGACGCGGGCCTCGAGCCACTGCCGAACGGCAATCCGCATGTGCTCGTTTCCGTTCCGGAACGTGCACTGCTCGAACTCGCCAGTGATATCGGCAAAGGGCAATCGATGGCGGAAGCGATCAACCTGATGGCGTCGCTGAGAAACATTCGGCCTTCCGTCCTCGAGCGATTCATGATGCACTGCAAGCGCGTCAAGGTTCTTCGGCTGGTTCGGGATCTGGGTAGGAGCAGCGACTATGCGTGGGGGGCAGACTTGCAGCGGTATGTCGACCGGATTGGCGCCGGGACGCGGTGGTCCAACGTCAACAAAGACGGCGAACGTCTTACGCTCAACCCAAAATGAACGATACCTACCTCGCTACGATCCGGTTGCGCCTCGCGATCGCCCCCAACGTCTTGCCGCTCTCGCATGCTGCTTGCAGTGCCCCGCACTGACCGCTGATCGGACATCGGGGCCTTGGTCCGGTCCTCTGAAAACGCTGCGACGACTTGATTGAAGCCACACAACGCTTGCCTCATGGAACTACCCCTATGTCGGACACTTTCGAGCTGGTTGCCATCTCCTTGCCGCCCGACATGGCGCCCGAGGCGTTGCCGGCTGCGGTGAAGTCGATGGTCGCCGACTGCTGGCCCGGCATGAGCCGGGGGCAACTCATTGCTCGCGCGCGTCGCCATGCGCTTCGACTCTCGTTGCGTGCGCGCGAAGCCTGCGCCCCGGGTGAGATCGGGCGGTTCTGTCTGTGCCTGACAGCAGACGGCGAAACCGCGCGTCTTATCGCGCACCTGCGACGTGTCCCCCGTCGTCGCAAGCTGATGCGGTCCGGGAAACCTGTGAGAAATTCCAGCACACCCCCACGGGATCCGCGTCAGACCTCGCTGTTTTGATAACGATGCTGTGGTGAGTGCCGATGCGGGAATACATCGGCCGAATGCAGCGCAGCGCCCCGCAATCCAAGTCCACCATCTCAGCAACAGTGAGCGTCGTCACGTCAATCGTTGGACGCGGGCGCATTGATCGAAACTGCATCATGCCCTGGCCGAGCTCGATACAATCGTCGAATCAGCATGGGGGATATCGCAATATGCGGCAACGGACATGCGCACCTGCCTGCCAGCGCCATCGGGATGAAGGCGCTGACGGATAACGTGAAGATGGGCGACGGAAAACCGCCGCGTGATGACTGGAACAATCTCACGCGCGATGAACTGCTGGCGGAACTGACGCGTCTTCAGGCAGAAAACGCGAGGCTCGCCGCATTGCTGCCGTCACACTTCCGATCGCAGGACGAACCAATACGGATCGCTCCGTGCGAGCCATCCGCGGCCGCCCGAAACCCTGACACGCCAATGCTGTCGCCGCAGCAGAAGGTACAGCTCTTCCGGCGACTGTTTCGCGGGCGCACCGATGGCTATCCCCTCCGGTGGGAAAGCCGGACCTCTGGCAAATCGGGCTACGCGCCGGCCTGCGCAAATGAATGGCGGGCCGGAATCTGCGAAAAACCCCGCATCCGATGCGCAGACTGCAGTCATCGCATGCTGCTGCCGCTCGATGATCAGGTGATCTATGGGCATCTGGCCGGCGATCATACAGTGGGACTTTATCCGCTGATGCCGGGTGGCACCTGCTACCTGCTCGCCGTCGATTTTGACGAGGCAGATTGGCGCAACGATGCGGCAGCCTTCCGCCAATCGTGCCGGGAGCTGGGCGTCCCGGTGTCGATTGAAATCTCCCGCTCAGGCCAGGGTGCGCACGCCTGGATTTTCTTTTCGTCGGCGATCGCTGCGCGCGACGCACGGCGCATGGGCTCGGCAATCATCAGCCACACCTGTGTCCAGACCCGGCAGCTCGAGCTTTCATCTTACGACCGGCTTTTTCCGAATCAGGATCTGCTGCCCAAAGGCGGTTTCGGCAACCTGATTGCGCTGCCGCTGCAGAAGCAGCCGAGAGAACACGGATACAGCGTGTTCGTCGACGATGATTTCCAGCCCTACGCTGACCAATGGGGCTATCTGGCGTCCGTGCATGGGATGGACGGACGTGACATCGAGGGTGTGATCTTTCGCGCTACAGGCGGCGCGCACCCACTCGACGTTGCGTTTATCGCCGAAGAAGATCAGGCCGAACCGTGGAAGCCTCCACCCACCCAGCCGAAGCGGCTGGCCGGACCGATGCCGGCATCACTGACGCTGACGCTCGCGAACCAGCTGTATCTCGAGAAGGCCGCGCTCCCGCAGGCGTTGCTCAATCGTCTGATTCGACTCGCGGCCTTCCAGAATCCGGAGTACTACCGAGCTCAAGCGCGCGGCTTCAGTGTCTGGGACACACCCCGCATCATCGGTCGCGCGGAGAATTGCCCGCGCCACATTGCATTGCCACGTGGTTGCCTCGACGACGTCATGACGCTGCTGTGCGACAACGGCATCGCCTGCGATATTCGGGACGAGCGTTGCGCTGGCGAGCCGGTTACGGTTTCGTTCGTCGGCACCTTGCGTGATGACCAGCAGGCAGCGGTAGCCGACCTGTTGCAACACGATATTGGCATCCTGCATGCGCAAACGGCTTTCGGAAAAACCGTGACGGCAGCCGCAATGATCGCGCGGCGCGGCGTCAACACGCTCGTGCTCGTGCATCGCCGGGAGCTGCTCGACCAGTGGCGTGAGCGTCTGCAATCATTTCTTGCGCTCGATCCGCGCGCCGTCGGGACGATTGGCGGCGGCAAGTCAAAAGCAACGGGCCTGATCGACATCGCGATGCTGCAGTCGGTCGCGCCGAGCGGTGCCCGCGGTGAGCTGTTGCGGCGCTACGGTCAGGTCATTGTCGATGAATGTCACCACGTTTGCGCCGACTCATTCGAAGCCGTGCTCAAGGCCGTTAATGCGCGCTATGTGTTGGGTCTGACTGCGACGCCTGTTCGGCGCGATAGTCAGCAACCCGTGATGTTCATGCTGTGTGGGCCGGTGCGCCATGTGGCGCGACCTCCGGCCAACGCGCCGCAGTTGCTCGAGGTCCTCCCGCAACGGCTCACCGCCGCGGTGGAGGTCGCGCCCGACGCGCCGATCCAGGAGGTGTTTGCGCGTCTGGCGCAGGACGCGTCACGCACGTGCATGATCGCCGAGGCAATCCGCGAGCAATACGGACAGGGCCGAAATGTGTTGGTGCTGACCGAGCGGACGGACCATTTGGAGAGCCTGCAGCAGGCGTTGGGGGACGCGGTCCAGCCGTTGTACGTACTGCATGGGCGCCTGGGCAGGAAGGCGCGTGCGGCGCAACTGGCTGCGCTTGGCGCACTGGCCGATGATGTGCCGCGCGTCGTGTTGGCGACGGGTAGATTGGTGGGGGAGGGTTTCGACCATCCGGCGCTGGACACGCTGGTGCTGGCTATGCCGATCTCGTGGAAAGGAACCCTGCAGCAGTATGCCGGGCGGTTGCACCGCGAGCACGTGGCCAAGATCAGCGTACAGGTGCTGGATTACGTCGACGGGGGGCATCCAGCGCTGCTGCGCATGTGGGAGAAGCGCCTGCGTGGCTACCGGGCCATGGGCTATCACGTGCATACGTCCGGGGAAGCGCTCCAACTGGCACTCGGCTGAAACCCGATTGTGCAACGGCGCCTCCGTGCGTCCCGACTTGAACCGGACCCGTCGCGGTTATTGAACCCGCGAACCCCGCGATCGGCAAGATTGTTCGGTCCGCGATTTGCACTTTTCAGCCGATCGCAGAATGAGAAGTTTGCCACTGGGTTAACGCGCATATGTGTGGATGAATAGTGCAGCTACTTTATTTTTGCGCCTGAAAAGGCGTCCTTGTTTAAGAGCTCTGGCCCGCTTCGCGCGGGCCCTTTTTCGTCAATCTTGTGCGCGTGACGGTGTTCGCGCGAACAGGCAGAGGCGAGTGCGGCGCGGTGACGAAACGGTAGTGGTCGTCGCATCCGATTGTAGAATTCGCGTCCGGTGAGAAGTGCCGCTCGTCAATCAGCGGGCGTGATCAGCCCGGTCACGGGATCCAATGGCGACGGCTCAAAACTGAGCGGTACATGGAATCGCTGCGCGCACGTTTTCATTCTGCAGGAGGAGCGATGTCTAACGAGGAGAATCCGATTGACGTCAAAGCCTTGGCGGCCGTCGGCTCGGAACGCCTGGCGACTTTGCTGGCCGAGGTGGCTATGACGAACCGGTGCATGCGGCGTCGGCTGCAGTTCGAACTGTGCACACATAAAGGGGAAACACGGTCGCCGCCGTTCGTCAATGGATCAGCGAATTTGGCGAGCAAACGTCGTTCCTAGACGCGGAACAGGTTGGTGAGCTGGCCGGGGAACTCGACGCGATGCGAGTCGCCGTTGTCTCGAATGTTTCCCGGGCTGCGTCGGATCTTGCGCCGGATCTGATGTGGCAGGTCTTCGCGCTAGCCGGAACCCTATTTGAACGCACGACCGCAGAGGGATGGGAAGTCAGCGGAGTTTTCGATCTGGCCTGCGCCGATCTCGTTAAAGTGAACGTCGACGCAGACGTAGCGCCTGGGGTGTTCGCCACGAGAGTTGTCGCTGCGATCAGCTCCAACCGGTACGGAGAGTACAGGGCTCTGATTCGGGCTATCGCATCCGCTCAACCGCAGGCGTCTGCGTACGTCTCCGAGCTCAAGGTCTTGCTCCATCGATTGCTGGGCAAGTCGCACGGACAGTACGACAGCCCGAATAGCGAGCGCGACCATGTTTTGCAGTGTGCATTGGGGGAACTCGATTCCCCATCTGCAACATAGACCGAATGGCGATTTTTGCCGCAACGCCCCTCAGAATGCCTTGGCCGGAAAGGGTTTGAGGAGCATTTCCAGATTTCGGGGGATGGGCGAAAAAGCCAACTTGCCGCCCGTCGGCGCCTGCGCGACACGCCGCCGCCGTGTACAACCCGCGCAATGCCCGAGCCCGACTACCGCGACCGCTACGCTAGCCTGATTGGCCGCACGTTGCGTGACTGTCTCGCGTCAACCAAAGGAACTTATCGAGACGTGCGGCACTCGTCATTGCTTCCTCGTACCGTGGCCGCAACCTGACCGTGCGCTAAAACAGCGTGACCAATTACGGGTCTTCAAATTTGAGGGTAGCGCCAGGCAGATTCCGTAGGTACGTGTGGCCGATCGCGAACTCATACATATCGCGGCTCGGTGTGTGATTCCTCAGGAGCGTGCTGCAAATTCTTGTTCAAGCGTTGTCCGGAATGCGGCAAACAACTGTTCGGTCATCCCTGGTTTTTCGGCGTCCAGCAGTAGCAGTCTATGCCCACCTCCCAGCATCTGATTGAGAATACGCGGATACGCTTCTCCGGGAGAAAGCGTTTCCACTACCTGCGCGCGAATCGCCGGGGAGACAAGCGATGCCATGTCGCGAGCAAGCAGAGCGGCCCCGGCGATGTCGGGATCAAAACCGTGAGCTTCTAGCAGGTCCATGGCATCTCCGGCATAAAGGCGATCATGGTTACCGGCCTCAGCATACTTCGCGAGCAGGAACCGCAGATCGGTAGCATCTCTGGCATGTTGCGTGTGTCTGTCTCGCCACGCGATGATCTTTAACATCGCGAGGGCAGGCAATGAGACGACGAGAACGACAAGATCGGAGGCTAATTCAATCTCCAGGGCCGCCTGCAGCGCTTCTTCAAAACCTGCGACGTTCATCCGAACCGCCCCATCCGGGGGCCAACCGATCTCTCGCTCACCGTCTTCCTCGATGCCCCCAAACGGCACGATGTCCAGCCACATCCGGTGCTCGATTCCCGGGACAACGTAGTTCAGTCGTTGCGCCTCGTCGCTTTGCTCAAATCGCCCCGTTGCGACAAGGGTGGCGCGCAGTGCTCGGTCGCCTTGCCAGCTCCCAATGCTCACGCCAATATCGACGTCGGCGGTAGCGCGTGACTGTTCGATGCCGAAGCGGTGCGTGGTAAGGATGTCGCGCGCCGTTGCGCCGCCGACGAACCATTGCGCACCGGCGGCATTCGCTGCGAATGAGACTCCACGCAATACGGCAACTGAGATCTCGGGAAAAGGGTGGCTATCAAGCAGCTTGATTGGCATGTTTGATGTATTGGTCACGAATCATCCGGGCGGTTTCGAGGTTGCGCGAATCACCGCTTGCGACGAGATCCGCGTAGACGAGCGCGGGATAGACGACGTTATCGACGAGACCTGGAGTAGGGCCCAATACGACTGGTGTCGTCAGAACTTCAACGTTGCCCGTCGGATCTGGCCGCAGCCGGGCGCGAGTGATCAGCTCCTTGGGGATACCTTTTTGGCTGTACACCGTGATCATCTCGGGTTTCAGGTAGTGCGTCACGAGTGCCGCGGCCGACTCGCCGCCGAACATCCAGTCGGAATTGGGGGAGGCCATCTCGGCCCACCAGTCCGGGGCCGCCGCACGATACCGGCCGAGTTGCAGAGAAGGTCGTAGCAGCGAGGGATACAAGGTGACCCATTCATCAAGCAACCGGTCGTAATCGGCGAAGGCCGTCGATCCGTCGGAGCGCTGGATCAGGTCCCTGCGCTGCAATAAGGTCTGCACCGTGATCTGCGCGGTACCCGTGCTGACTTTGGCAAATCCAGCGATGTCGCGTCGGCCCTGGTTGACCAACGCGGGCTTGACCAGCAGCGCCAGGATGACCTGCAAGGACCGCTTGGACCACAGGCTGGGCCTGGAACGACCAACCGTCGTTGCACGCGGCCGGCCTGATACCAGAATGATGTTCTTCTGCTCGCGCAGAAATGCGTTGCCGGACGCGTCGATCGCATTGATCCCAAGCGTGCGGCAGGCGTCAATGAGGGTCGGCGTGAGATACGACGTGACGAGCAAAAAATGTCCCGCATCTTGCATGCGGGCGGTGGCGGTGACGGCCGCGAGTCGCTCCTGACGGTCAATTGACGGGACCACCATAGCCAGGCGGCTGATTCGAGGTTCCAGCCCGAATTCAACCGTTCCATCGTACCTCGTATGGGGGGGCGGCGCGCTCACACACGTGTCGATGCCCGAGGCTGCACTGAAAGCCTGCGCGGCCGCCTCGACCAGTGGATGTGGCTCAACCGTTGATGTGTTCATCAACAACTCCGTTCAGTTTTCTTGAGTGTACACGCGCCGTGAACGGATTGAAATGTTGAACACGCCAATGGTTCAAGAATCCACGCTGTTCACGAACCGTGAACGACAAGAAAAATCGAACAAGCTCTCGCCAGTGCGGGTGGTGGGGATGGGGAGCCTTTGATTTCGATGCAGTTTACCGGTGTAGGCCGATCTAGATGCGACAAGGCTTAGCGCATCGGCTTATACACAACGCTGTCCGTCGCTCAAGCGCTCGGAGCAAGCCGTTTGAGATCAATGAGATATGCCGGGGCTTGTAAACTTTCGGCGCGTCGCGATTTACTCTCGCTTTTTGCGTGAACGCCTTGGCTCTGGAAGCACCCGGCTGGACGGAAACCGAATTTGCCGACCTTGACCTTGGCGACGCGCGCTTGAACAAGCGAGCGAGGACATTGATGGAACGATTGTCGGCCAAGCCGACGGCTGGCGTACCGCAGGCGTGTCGGGGCTGGGGCGAGACGATGGCGGCGTACCGCTTCTTCGACAACGAGGAGATCGAGTGGGGTGCGATTCTGGAGCCGCACTGGCGGCAGACCGAGCAACGAATGGCCGCTGAGTCGGTCGTGTTGTGCCTGCAGGACACGACGGAGCTGGATTTCAACGGTCGGCAGGCAACGGGCCTGGGGCCGTTGTCTTACGAAGCGCAGCGCGGAATGTATTTGCATTCGACCTACGCAGTGACGCCTGAGCGGCTGCCGCTGGGGGTACTGGACGCGTGGATGTGGGCGCGTGAACCCAAGGACGCGCAGGGCAAACGCGGCGGCCTCAAGGAAAGCCTGCGCTGGATCGAGGGTTACGAGCGGGTCGCGGAAACGGCATCGAGCCTGCCGCACACGCGACTGGTGTACGTCGCTGATCGCGAGGCAGACATGATCGCGCTGATGGTGCGGGCGCAAGAATTGGGTACGCCGGCGGATTGGCTGATTCGCTCGACCCACGACCGCGCGCTGCCCGAGGGAGCGAAGCTGTGGGCGACGACGACAGAAGGTGTACCGCTTGGCGAGATTGCCTTTACGCTGGGCTCGCGTCACGGCGTGAAGGCACGCCAAGTGCGTCAGCACGTGTGGCTGCAGCGCATCGAACTGCCGGCCGGCGTGGGTCAAAGCGTGGCGGCCACGTGTCTGGTGGCGCGCGAGTTCGATGCGCCAAGCGGCGTCAAGCCGATCGAATGGCGTCTGCTGACCAACCGCGAAGCCACGACGTTGCAGGAAGCGATAGAACTGATCGACTGGTATCGGGCGCGCTGGGAAATCGAGATTCTGTTCAATGTGCTGAAGAACGGTTGCCGTGTCGAAGCGCTGCAATTGGGCGCAATCGAACGGCTCGAACGCGCGTTGGCACTGTATCTGGTCGTGGCTTGGCGGATCACCCATCTGATGCATATGGGCCGCAGTTGCCCCGATCTGGATGCCGAACTGTTCTTCGATGCCGATGAAATTCGCGGTGCGTATTTGCTGACCGACGTCAAGCAGCCGGCCAAGCCCAAGCTCAACGAGGTGCTGCGCTTGGTCGCGCGCCTGGGCGAATTCCTCGGCCGCAAGGGCGACGGCGAACCCGGCGCAAAAGCTATCTGGCTGGGACTCAAAGAGGTTCATGTCGCTGCCAAGACATTGCAGAAGTTACGAGCCGGCGGTCACGCCGGAAATTGTGTATAAGCCGATGGGCTTAGCGTTCCACCCCTAAAACAATATCCAATTAAATCAGTTCATGACTGGTCTTTCCGTCGTTCCTCAACACCTCTTCACCGAGCCCCGGCCGGCGACGGCATGCGCTGGCCGGCGTCTTGAAGCCTGTATGGACGCGATAAGAAAACTTATTGCCGCTGACCCGAGCCGCTAGCAGACGGTGGCATGTGGTCCGGCTGGAACAACGCGGACATGATGCGGCGCGGGCAATGCTTTGCAAAGGCGCCGCTTGTGGCAAATGTCGAGTGGGAGCAGTGCGTGAGCGCCGCGGAGGCCAGTGCCGGCGCGGCGGTGCTGCAGCTGACTGCTACCGAGGCGGCGCATGCGCAGCGGACGATGAGCGCGACGATCGACCGGCTATTTGTCCGCGCGCGACTTGCGGCGGCAGGCCGACCACGTGCGTCAAGCAGTCGATCATCAGTCGCAGGTCTTCACGGCGCGCTCCAGCCAGGGGGTGCTGCGGCGAGCTGGCGAATGGGTTCGGGCGCGCGCGGCGAACTAAAGATGAGGCAATTTGGGAAGTAATTCATGGAAGACGATCCGGCGCCGGAGTCATGTCCGCGCTCCGCCGCATGCCGCCGTGCGCCGGCATCTACAGACTTTAGTTCCCTCTGCAGCGCCGGCGCTGTGCACTGGGCAGGCAACGAAATGCTATGACTCGGCGCGAGGCGAGATCTGGACCGTCCCCAAGAGGAATGGGCTTGATGCGCAAACGATCAGTTACGGGTAATCGAAATCACGATGTTTTTCGACGAGCCCAAGGATCCTGTCCCGGAGAAAGCCGCACCGAGAATCGTACCGCTCACGGTCGCCGCCGAGTAGTACTGCGTACCATTTGTGACAGTTTTGTAGTTCAAGTAATTTTGCTGTTGCATTCCGGCCGCGGTGAAACTGAACTCGTTACTCCGCGTCCACGAGAGCGAGATCGCGGCATTGCCCGAGAAGGGCGTCTGGTTGAACGTGCAGTTCCACGTAATTAAATCGCAGCCGTACGAGAAGGTCGCACCCGTGAGGCTGCTGCCACTCGTGTTGAGGCGCGCATTCCGCCCATTCACCGCAAAATCCGCGGCGGGAAAGACCCCATAGAGGGTCACGCCGGAGCAGTAATACGAATTGGCCGAGTAGTAGCACTTCGAAGTGTACAGGTTCAGATAATTGGTCGCCCCGGATCCGGAGCCGTCTTGGTTGACAGTGAGGTTTGTCGTCGAGTTCAAGTCTGAAAAGCTTGCGGCGGCGGTCGCGCCGGAGCCACTGAAATGACTCACGTCAGTTTGCGCAAAGGCGAACGCGGGAAAGCTGAGAACAGCAACCCCGGTAATAACCGTGGCGATCCATCGCATCGTGGTGGTTTTAAATAGGCTAGCCTTTATGAGTCTTCGCGCGTGTGCCGGTGCATGATTGGATTCTTCCGGCTGAGCAGACGCAGAGGGTCCCGCGAGCGAGAACGCGCCGGCGCGCAGTGTTCTCTTGAGGAACGAAATCAAGTCTTTCATGGCGACCTCCAACGAGCCAAATCAGGTTATGGGAATGCCCGAATCGCGCGGAAGAAAGTTCTAAGAGCAAAAGGGGCCCACGCGATGCCCGACTCTTGCTTTCATCATGTGCTCCATAGTCGTTAGCGTTAGGACAACCTCGTGTGTCGACTCGGCAGAGTTGAATGGATTGCCACGCCGCTAACGCAAGCTAATCGGAATTCGAAGCAAACGCGGCTAAGCCACGCTTGCTGACGTGGGCCCCGCCAAAATCGCCAGCGTGACACGCGCCAGTCTCCAGACCACTTCAATTGACCTTGAATGGGGCGGCGGGCCAGATGGGCAGCACCGGGGGAGCCACCGACGTTGTGAGACCGCTCGTGCTGTCAACCAGCTCGGTGCTCGTCACCACCGCGCATTGCGGTGCAGTCGGGTTCGGCGTGCCAATTTGTCGAATCACCGCCCGTGCGAGCGTCACGTTGCTGCCAAAGGTCGAGCTGGTGTCACTGGGCACCAGCGCAAAATCCAGCGAGCTCGACACGCCGGGCGTCAGCACGACCTGCTGCGTGAGCGGTACGCCGGCGCTACTGATGAGCGTCTGCCCGTCCGGGCCAACCATGCGCAGCTCGGCGCGGCATGGGTCGCCGGGGGTTGCCGTCTGCACTAGGTTCACCGCACTAAAGCGCACGGTCTGCCCGGGCACGACGCCGAACGCGCCGATAGGCGTCGCGGCGAGAAACTGGTTGCGCGTCGGGTCAACCGGCCACAATGGGTCCGTCGGGAAAGACGGGTCGGTCGGATACGTGACCTTGACGAGCCCGCTCGTCGCATCATGGATTTCGTGGCTCGCAATGATGCTGCAGCCTTGGCTGGGTGGCGTCGACAGGTAGCGCACCACCGGCCGGTACGCGAACCGGTTCGCCAACCCGACGGCGGTGCCCGGTGCCGCGAGCGACAGTGACGCCGCCGTGCCAGGCGGCACCGTCACCTGCGAGAGCACGGGCTGCGTATCGGTGTTGACCACCGTGTTGCCCGCTGCGTCGACGAAGCTGAGTTGGACCTGACACGGGACGATGGGCGGACCATTGACAGTGACGGGCGCGGCGAGATTGACGACGTTCAGCTGCGCGGTCTGGCCCGTGACGAGGCCTGCCATGCCAAACAGCGCCGCGTCGGCTAGCTTGATGGGCGGGCCATTGGCAGCAGCGGGAGCAATCGGCGGGCCTTTCGCCTCAGCCGGGAAAATCGGCGGACCATTGATGCCGCTCGTGCTGTCGACCAACTCCGCGCTGGTCACAATCGCACATTGCGGCGCGGTCTGGTTCGGCGAGCCAATCTGGCGTATCACCGGCTGCGCGAAGGTAAGGTTGCCGCCAAAGGTCGAGGTACTGTCGACCGCCATCGGCTGAAAGTCGAGCGACGTCGAGGCGCCGGGGGCGAGCGTGACCTGCGACAGGATGGGCAGGCCATCGGCGTTTTTCAGGGCTTGGCCGCTGATGCCGACAAAGGACAGTTCGACTTTGCACGGATCCAGCGGCTGCGCCCTCTGCACCAGGTTCACCGCGCTAAAGCGAACCGTCTGCCCCGGTGCGACGCCTGCAAGCGCGAGCGGCGTCGCAATCAGAAAGCCGTTGGTGCGTCGGCACGGGTCAGTCGGAGTGCACGGGTCGACCGGTATGCTCACCCGCGTGATGCCAGTCGTCGCGTTGAAGATTTCATGGCTCGCAGCAAGGATGCAGCCCGGCGAAGGGGCGGTTTGTGTCGTGACCTGCCTCACCACGGCTCGATACGTGAACCGCTGCGCGAGCCCGACGGCGGCCGCTGGCGCTGGGAGTGTGAGCGACGCGGACGTGCCGGGCGACACCGTCACCTGCGCGACCACCGGCAGTGAGTCGGCGCTGAGGATAGTGTTGCCGGCCGCATCGGAAAAGCTTAATTGCGCACGGCACGGGTCGAGGGGACTTGTTGTCGGCGCGGCGATATTGGTGACACTCACGCGCGCGGTCTCGCCGGCGACCATGCCAGCCATCCCGAATAGCGCCGCGTCGAAGTCGGCGAACGCGGTGACGGGACAGCAGACAATGGCGAATAGCAACGCTAGCAAAAAGTACGCTTTCTTCATGGCAACGCTCCTTGACAGGTCACTTCCCCCGGGTGCTGAATCGCGTCGAATCTGGCCGTCCTTGCTCGTCGGGCCCTCTCGGCCCGAATGGGCGCCGCGTTACGCAACCGGACGACGGTTCCGTATCACGGTCTGGCGTGGCAACGTCCCCCGTGCGTCATGGCTCGCGCTGGCCGCGCTTGCTGACAATCGGCTTGGGGCTCGTGCCGTTGCGGCGCAGATGCCGGCGTGGTGCGGTGAGGATGGTGCAGAGCTCTGCGAGGCCGTGGAAGGCGGCCTGGCGCCCGTTTGCCGGCAATTCCACGACACCCACGATCTCCCGCGGGTCGGCTTTCGTCCGCCGATAGAGCCGCACCACGTAGCTTTCCGGTTGCATGTCGCCCCGTGCTGGTTGAGTTGTCCGAACTGCTCGCATGGAAGGCAGGATGGCTCGACACGACTGTCGGATCACTTTCCGATTGCGAAAAAAATGCGCAGAGACCCGCTGTGGAGGACAAATGGCGAGGAAGCGGGACGCGCGGCCTGGACCTCAGCCCTTGAGTGCGCGATAGATTGCTTTCGTTTCGGCAGACGGTTCGATGCCGAGCGTGACGGAGAAGATGTCGCGGCAGTGGCGGTAGGCGTCCAACGCCTCGGCCACGCGCCCGAGCGAGGCCAGACAGCGCATCAGGCCGCGGTGGAATTCCTCCGCCAACGCGTCCAGCTCGAGCCCGCGGCGATAGAGGTCAGCCGCGTCGTTGAAGCGCTGAGCCTCTTCGAGGCCGAGCGCGAGGTGGGTGCCCGCCCGCTGGAATTTGCTGCGCAGGCGTTCGCGGTATGCGATGGCCCAAGGCGCTTGCTCATCGCTCAAGAAGTGACCGTGATAGAGCTCGAGCATGCGCGACGCGAGTGCCAGCGCGGGACCCGGCTCCTGCCTAATGGCTGACCGGGCGAGCGTCTCCGCCTGGCCGGCCAGGCGCTCGAAAGTCCACGCGTCCACCCGGATGTGTCCGGGATCGAAGAAAAGCTTGCCGTCCTCGACGGATAGCGTGTCCTCGGCCCTGAGAAGCTTGCGCAACCTGTGCAGCGCCAGGTGGAATGCATTGGCGGCAGCATCGCCGCTCAGGTCAGGCCAGAGTTCGGCGCAGAGCGCATCGATGGACGCGTCGCGACCCCCGCAGGCAATCACCGCCTTGAGCAGTTCGAGCGGCTTCTTCGGCGCTTTGGTGGGGAACTTGAGGCGCTCGTCATTGATATGAACGACGAAGCGCCCGAGCGTGTGAACGGACATCGGCCACGGCCAGTGCTCGATGTACGCGTTTAACGGTGCCAGGCCACGGTAGCGAATCAGCTGGCGGACATAGTCGATTTCGATGCCGGCTTCCAATGCTGCGGCGCAGAGCGGCGACATCATTTCCGGGCGCCACTGCGGGCAATTGAAGTAACCGCCGACGCGGCCGATGGTGAAAGCCTCCTGCAGCGTGGCGAGACATTCCTGCTGCCGGCCCAGGCGGCGCAACATCTCGCCTTCGACCAGCAGGGCATTGAACCGGTAAACACTGGTGCCTGGAGCACCGATCCAGCGGGTCGCCTCACGTGCGATTTCGAGCGCATGATCGACGGCTCCCGTCTCGGCCAACGCCTGCGCATAGCCGCCGAGACAGCAAATCACGGGGCCGACCATGCCCAGATGTCGCCCGTGCACGGCGGCGATCTGCGCATGGTCGAGCGCGGCGTCATGACGCCCCTGCAGGAAGGCGACCCACGAACGCATGAAATGGTAGAGGCCGACATCGCTGTGCCTTGCCCGGTCGATGCGTCCACCGATGTCATCGAGCACTTGTGATGCCGAGTCGACGTCACCGGCGGGCAGTTCTCCCCAAAGCCTGAACATCCGCAGGAAGTCCAGGATAAAAACGAGACCACTCTGATTGGCGAGCTCGTGGGCTTCGGTCAACACCTGCCGAACGGCAGCGAAGTCGGCGGTGTTCAGGTGGGACAGTGCGACTCCCCAGGCCCATGTTATTCGCTGCAGCGGGGTCGTTTCCGGAGAACGGGCCAGGGGGCTGAATTCGATCACGGCCTCCCGTGTCCGCTCGGCGCTGCCGGCAACGTCCAGGTAATTGACTAGCTGGGTTGCTGCTTGCAACTTCTCCGCAGCGCTCACCTCGGAGCGGCAAAGTTGCCAGACCCGCTCGACTGTCGGCGCGGCCTGACGATTTTGGGGGCGACGGTAAGCCAACGCGACAAGCAGGCTCGCACGAACTCGCAGCTCTGTCCCTGGTGACGGAAACGCGGGATCTCGGGCGAACAAGGCCTCGAGGACATCGATCCAACGATCCAACGGGGCATGTTCGTTGAGTTCCATGAAGTAGGTGTCGATGACCGCAGCCGCAGCCTGCGCTTGGCCCACGAGATCGCTGCTCCGACAGAAATGGGCATAGGCCTGCTCGAGTGCGCGGCGGCCGGCGGCAATGTCGCCGGATTGGGCCAAGCAGGAGCCCAACCAGAACTTGAGCCACGGGGAGGCTTCCAAAACTGTTGCCGGCAGGCCCCCGATCCACTCCTTGATGGTGGCGACCCGGCCAATGGCGAACAACCGCGCTGCTTGCGCGAGGATGAGGCGGTGAGCGCGTTCCCAATCCCCCGCCCGTCGGTAGGCAGCGAGTGCCGCATCGAGGTCGCCATGGATTTCGAGGAGGGCTGCAGAGCGGCGAGCGAGGTCGCGTTGCGCGGCCGCGTCCGTGCGGGATGACACTCTCTTGCGGAGGAAGTCCTGAAACAGCGCGTGATATTGGTAGCTGGGCGGCGTCCCCGCCTGCTCGTAGGTGAAATACCGCTCGCGGCACAACTGCTCGAGGAGGCGTGCCGCGCCGTCAATGCCGCTCAGCTCCGTCGCCATGCTTGCAGTGAAGTGAGGCAGCCAGGCCGTACTCAACCAGAGGGTGCGCAACTCGTTGGGCGCCTGGTCGAAAACCTCGGTGGCAAAGTAATCGAACATCACCCGCGTACTATCGACGCTGCTACTCTCAGTCACAGCGGTCGGCAGCGCCGCGCTTTCGAGGAGCAAGGTGAGCCCGGCTGCCCAGCCGCCGGCATGTTCGTGCAGTGTCGCGGCATCTCCGACGTGGTCATTGCGGTAAAGGGCTGCGATGGCCTCGGTTTCCGCGAGCGTCAGGCGTAATTCGTCCCAGCCAAGCACGGCGAGGTGTCGGTTGGCCCGGAGGCGGGCGCATTCGGCCGGTGGCTCGGCGCGGCTGATGATGATCAGATTGGTCTGTCGCGGAAGCTCCGCCACGGCCTCGCGGATGATCGTTCCAAGCGGGCTCGCCGCCGGTGCTTCCTGAAAGTTGTCGAACACGACTGCCGCCGGCGCCGGCAGGCCCGCGAAAAACGCGCGAAAGAACCGGCGCGCGAAACCGGGCAGGTCGGGCAGGTATTCCGGGGTGAGCAGCGGCAGCGCCGCCCGCTGCCGCGACGGAATGACCTCGCAGAGGTAATAGAAGAAGGCCGCCGGGTCGGCATCTCCTGCGTCCACCTGATACCAGGGGCCGGGCAGCGTGCGCGCCTCGAGGTAACTGGCGGCGAGCGTCGTCTTTCCAGCGCCCGGCGGGCCGCAGATCCACACCATCGGATGAGCACGGGCTGCGTCCAGCAGCGCGAACAGGCGCCCGCGCGGATGGACCGTGGCGAGTCGGGGCCGGGCGAGTTTGGCAAGGGCGAAACCTTCCTCCCGGAGCGCTGGGTGCGAGCGCCTGCGAGCCGACGGCGGCATGGACGAAGGGGCCGTTTTGCCACGGGACCGGTCGGACACAACTCCTCCGTTCACAGCCGAGCGCAGACGCACTTGGTTGTTAGTTGACGACTGATGTCATATTGCGGAGGGATCGACCGATGCGACCTCGCAATCTAACCCGTTCCTGACACTTCGGTTCTTGGAGAAACCCTCGACCACCAGCCGACAGACGGTGAACATGTGGCGATGTACTGAAATTGTGCGGGGCGCGCATAAAGACGCCTATGGGCCAGCCCCCTACTGTCGTACGCGGGTTCTTACTGACTTACTTATGGGATCGACCGTCTCGGACCGTTAGCGTTATTGCGCTTCCCTCATTTTCTCGGTCGGGGCGCCCCCGGCTAACGATCATGAGGCGCGGGGCAACGATCCGTCTCGCAGTTTCACCGTCCATGGCGATGCGACCGCTCGCCGCCGCCGCGTCATCCTTACTTTCCGCCTGCTTCGCATGCCGAACCGATGCTCACGCGCAAGAAGTTCACGCCGACACTCAAGTGGCACTTTTACTTGCCATGAGTTGTGCGCTTGACTCTGCACCTGCCTTCGACTCCACGGTTCTCGCGCGTCTCGCGATCGTGTACCGGTTCAGCAGTTCGTTGCGTCGTGTGTCCGCCGCGTTTTCGGCGAGGAATTTCCAGAGTTCCCGCTCTTCATCGTCCGGAAGTCGCAACGCAAGCAGGTCGTACACCCCGAAAAACGCTTCATTGCCAACGTGCTGCCGCTGCCGCTCGACGTGCTCGCCCATAAACGCCGGCAACAGGCAGAACTCCATGAACCGGTCGTGCCGGAACCACCAGCGGGTGACATCTTTGTTCGCGTCGGCGCTGCGCACAGTGACCGTGCGTTCGACCATCAGCTTCTGCGAGACCAGCATGCTTACTTCGGCATCAAAACCCGTAGGGTCGAAGTAGGGCGTGCCGGACGCGCGCCACGCATACACCTCCTCGGCAAATCGTACATAGGGAAAGGGACGGTTCTCCCGCGAACGAAACTCGGCTTCCATCGTGGCAAAACGCTGCTCGACCAACCGCAGCAGGTCGGGGCGTTCACCGCGAGCGAGCAGCTCAGCCACGATGCTGGCCTCCATCGGATTCCCGAGGATCCTAAGTCCCGTCAAATCGTCCGCATCTCCGATGAGCTCTGCAACATAGGTCCTGACTGCCATGACGTAGGTGTCTTCATCGAGCGTGGCGCTGCGGGCGATCGCCGGCCATTGCCGGACCAGAAAGCCCTCGATCTGCTCTGGTTGCAACGGCTGCAGCGTCATTACGCGGGCGGTGCGTGGCCGTTCCCAGTCCATCGGCTGAGTCGTGACGATGAAGTTGCCACGGAACAACTCCTCAACGAATTGCACGATGCGCGAGCGCGTCTCGGGTGTGGCTTCGTTCAGGCCGTCAATCAGAACATCGATCGCGCCCACGTGGATCAGCGTACGCAGGTAGGATTCGTCGCTGATCTGGCCTTTCAGGCGAGCCTGGATCGCTGCGACCACGCCCTCTCTGCATTCGGTCGCCCTCAGCAGGACCGCGATTCGCCGAGAGGTCTTGGCAAGTCGCAGCAGCGCGGTGGTCTTGCCGAGTCCGGACTCGCCCTCCAGCACGACCTGACTATCGACGTCTGGCAGGACCGTCGACAGCGGCCGACGTAAACCCTCGTCACCCTTTCGACCTTGTTCGATGACCTCGCTGTCCGGAAAATACGATGGCTCGTCGAAGCCGGCGATGGCGCCGCGCTGCACCAGTGATGCCTTAAACGGGGAGAACATGCGCTGACGCAACCACGGGACGAATGCGATCAACAGGCCGACATAGCCGAGCCCGAGAAACCGCCGGCCCCAGCGGTTCCAGAAAAAGAAACCTTGGACGGGCCGCCAGCGCGGATACGCCCAGATCAGCAAGGCCCACAACCCTGCATGTACGCCGATGACTTCCAGTACCCGGAGCGCCCGCCCGAGGTTCTCTACCCCGTCGCGCACGTCGCGGACGGCGGCCGCCTCTCCGAGATCTGCGCTCTCAAGCGTCCGGGTCAGGCGTTCGAGCATCGGCAAATCGCCGACGTTAAATTGGCGCCGGTGCGTGGCGGCGAGCGCTTCCAACTGCGCGGCGACGCGGCCCCGGAGTTCTGGGTAACTCGGTACCTTACTCCCCGACTTTCTCGCATCGACTGCGGACCACATGGACAGCAGGTCCGTGAGGACCTTCACGGTATCCTTTTTGGTCAGGCTCGCGGGATCCGGCGCCTGGTCGCTTACCCACAGCATCAGAGTTTTTTCTGCCCCCGAGAGCGGCCCTAGAAGATGGCAGGTGAGCCGGATTTGCGACGCGTGGTCCCGGTTATGCACCGCGCCTTGCAGGCATGCGGCTCGGAGCGACGGTGTACTGATCGGCCCGTTCCACCAAGCAGCGCGCGAGAGGGCGTCAGACGCGGCCTTCCGGGCGTCAGCGCTGACATCATCGAGTCGCGCCGCTACCTGAGGCGCGTAGCGGACGCCGCCGGGCCCGATAGCCATCAACGCAGAAGCCGCGCGGGTGCGCACCTCGGCATTCTCATCTAGAAGCAGCGTGGCAATGTCCGGACCTACGGGAGCTCCCGCGCGGCCCATGTCCTCAAGCGTGCTGATGGCAACGGACCTCACGAAAGAGCTGTGGTCATGAAGGAGCGGCAGGACGCTGGACGTGAATCGGGCTCCACTATGGCCCATGGCCGCTAGCGCAACGGCGGCAGACAGGCGAACGTGCATATTCCCACCATTGTCGGTCAGCATGCCGGCAACCTCCTGCGCAAAGACGGGAGTGGCCTGCCCGATGTGTCCCAGCGCCTCCCCCGCCGCGATCCTGATTCCGCGCCGTTCGCTGCTGTCGCTGAGAAGACGCGCGAGGTCAGGCGCGAACTGGCTGCCGGCTTCCGTCATGCGGCCGATCGCCCCCACCGCTGCATCGCGCACATCGGGATCCGGGTCTGTGAGCAGAGTTCGCATCTGCGGCGCGAAGCGCGTGCCGAAGACGCCCAATACGCCAAGGAGATTAGCCGTCATCCTGCGCACATTTACATCAGGGTTGCTGATGAGTGTCGGAAGGTGCTCAGCGGTGACGGTCGCGCCGGATTCACCCATCGCGGCCAGCGCCTTCGCGGCGGGCTGATCAATAACCTTCTTGTTCAGATGGTCAAAGAGCATTGCGCCGACTGCGCTTGCGTACCTAGAGTCCGTCGCCCCCATGGCGGCCAGTGCGGTCGCCGCGGCCGCTCGCACCCCCCAATCGTGGTCATTCAGCAGCGCGGCCACTTGGGGGGCGTACCGGGCGGCGGCGCTACCCATGGCTCCGAGCGCCGCCGCCGCTTGACCGCTCGCCCCCGGGCCCTCGATATGTATTTCTGGATGAACCTCGATCATGTTCTGGCTACGGTCCGACAGCAGTTCTGCCACGTTCGGTGCAAACCGTGCGCCGCTCTCACCCATGGCTCCGAGGGTCGATGCTGCACTTCCGCGCACGGCGACCGCTGGATCGTGCAGCAACGCGGCGACATCGGGGGCGAACCGGCCGCCCGCCGGTCCGATCGCGGCGAGCGCTGACAATACGGCGATGCGCTGACTCGGTTCACCGAGCTTGCGTCCCAGATCCGCTATCAGATCTGCGTTCGCAGGATTCGCCTGATCGGGCCGGCCGTGATAGCCCAACCAGATAAGCGCCGCCTTTCGGGTGTCCGCGTCAGGATCCTGCAGGGCCTCCTCGGTCACCCGGTATTGCCACACCGTAAGCGGCTGGGCTGCGTGATCGTTCGGCGCGCCCGTTGACGGGCCCACGCCCAGCAATTCCAGCGTCCCGAGCGCAATGGCGCACACGGACTGCCGCACAAGATGGCGGCTACTGTTCCACCTCGCAGTGACCGCACTCCTGTCTGCCAGAGGTTGCATGGCGCCGCTCCGTGAATGCGCATAACACGCACGTTGCTCGTTTATAGGCGACAAACATGACGATCACCCGACGACCCAGCGGGCGGCGTTGCCGCATCGGCGCGCATTCCATCACCAAGGCCAATATCCGGACGGCGGTTCGTAGTGTCTGCCGGCGGGCTGCGACCGGGCGATAAGTACTGTCCCGCTGCATTGATAGGCGGGCGCCCCATACCATCATTCGTCGCCCATTCGCACAATTCAAAGACGGCTGCGTAGGGGCGTCTACACAGGGCATCCAATTGCGGAGACGCGGTAAAGAAGTTGGCAACTGGACAGCTCAATGACCGAAGAGAACGTGACGGAAGACGTCGAGGAGCGCCGCCGGCACCGAAACGAAAATATCCTGAGGTCTGAGCCACGCCGTATGCGCCGCCGACGCTGTAGTTTTAACATGTGAATATTTCCATACTGTTTCGAAGTCCTGATGGCAGAAATAGTTGCGCTGGCACCGACTCACAGTATTAGATCATTGGGTCGATAAATAGCCTGAAACAAGCAATCAGGAGCAACTCATTCATCGAAAGGAGCTGGCATGAACGCAGTAAAGTGGGTCCTTATAGACAAAACCAATGGTGCTACGACGAAAGACGGCGCGACCCTCTCCGCCGATGTCCTCTCCCACATCGCCGAGGCGGTTAACAGCCAGGTGAACCAGGAGTTTGCGGTCGAGTGGGGCGCACGTGCGTCAATACGTGTCGGCGCAAACGAGAACGACATTCAACCCGGCGAGTGGGCCTATCAGTTCGTCGGGTCATTGCCCGACGTACCCGGGGCGAGCGCATACCATGACATCGGCAATGGCATCCCGTTTGCCCTCTGCGCAGTAACGACATGCGGTAGCCTCTACGGCCCGGACGGGGTAAGCGTGGACGCCTCGCACGAAATCCTCGAGACTGCAGGCGACGAGGGAGCTAACCTATTCGCCAATGACAATAATGGCTTGCTCCATGCATGTGAGATGTGCGACGCCGTCGAGATCCAAACCTACCCAAAGACCTGCGAGGACGGCACCATCGTGCAAGTCTCGAACTGGCTACTCCGCGCCTGGTTCATGCCCGGTGCTGCTGCGCCCTATGACTACATGTCCATGGCATCGCTCGCCGGTGCCGTGTCCCCTCCCGCGCCATTAGTGACTGCGCCAGGCCACGGCGGGAACTATCAAATCGTCAGCAAAGCTGCAGGTAGTAAAGCGGTTTTCGCCGCCGATCACGAGTTTCAGATTGAAGGCACACGTCACCATGGACCAAAGCCGCACTGGAGCTCCCGGGCCGGGCGGCGCATGGCCCACTTGGCATACAACGTGAAGGAGGGTTGATTGCTCATCTCTTGCCGGGCTCGGATGTCAATCGCAATTCGTGGTTAGGGCTCAAGTCGCAACTATGCTCTACACCAACATTTCAGGCCGCGGCGGGCTTCTACCGCTGCGGTCTCCGGCGGTCGCCGGTCTAAGACCACACGGCTGGTTCAAAGGTTTGGTTTCGTAGCGATAGAGTAGCAAGCGATAAGATATCCTTACTATTGGAGCGGAAATGAAGCTGGCCCCGGTTGTAAGCCGATTCTGGCATGTCTTCCTGATGATTGTTTTGGTAACGATCTCCACGCACGTGAAGGCGGCTACCGTCACGTTCGCATCGCTCGCTCAAGGAACGGTACTGACCGATCAGCTCAAGTCTCAAGGTGTCGCCTTCGTCCCATATTTCGGCGTGGTCGGGGCAATCGCGGCTTCGCCTAGCGGGAACGTCGCGATCTTCAACTCCTCTACCGGGGTGGAATTTCCGACCTTTGGCGCGCAGGCGAATTTCACGGCCTTGCATCAGACTATTTCTATGCACGTTGGAATCCCGTCGAACGGTGCAACGACGAAGATGGTCCTTACCGCGCTTGATACCACGGGCAACACCGTGGCGACAACGACTGCAACGGTTGCGCCGTCGGCAAGTCCTACTGTTGCACTTTCGGTTACCACACCAACACCGCAGATCGCGTCTCTTACCCTTGTCACTGATCAGGTCACTCCCCCGGTCATTGGCGACATCACCTTTGATGACGCGGGGAATGCGCCAGACTTTGCCATCGACGGGCCAATCGGGGAGGAGATAGTCGCCGGTCGGGCGAGAATTATCACATTGAACATCAGACGGATTGGCAACTCGACAGGACCGGTCGATTTCTCGGTCGCGAACCTCAATCCAGGAGTGACCGCAGTTATCACACCAAATCCGGGCGCGACGTCGGTTCAGGTTTCGCTTACCGCAGATGCGAACGCAACCGCCTCGACAGAGAGCGTCACCTTTACTGGAATACCCACATCGGCAAGCGTGGGTCCCGCTCTTCGGACGCTGACGCTTTGGCTGTCGGTGGCGGCGCCCGTCTCGATATCAGGATCCGCGCTCATCGATGTATCGACATGCAGCTCCGGAGGCCCACAAAGCACTCTCACGAGGCAATTCTTCATTGAGCGCTACGGGACCGTCGGAGGGCCTATGAACGTCACTGTCGACGGGCTGCCCGCCAACGTGCAAGCGCAGGTGACGCCGAGCGTGCTGACGTTTCCCGGCAACGTTATAGGCCAAACAACCACGTTGACCCTGACAGTCATTGGTGGATACACAGTGCCTGACACGCTAGCGTCGCTGCATGTCGTCGGGCCGAAAGTCGATGAGCGGTTCGATTTCATGCTGACTGGAACGTGCGCTCGTCATCAGATGGATTTTGTCGGCCGCGGAGCCTGGTACTGCCAGAACGACGGCCGAACGTACCCGTTGCCTCATGCGCAGGTCGAGTTCTTCAGGTACCGAAGTGACTGGTACGACGACAAAGTGGGTGAAGTGGTGACGAACGACGACGGATCCTACAGTATCAACCTTTGGGCCTCCGAGCAGGGAGACTATTACGCGCGGCTTCACCTCGACGACCATCTCGGTGCACATTTGAATACCTCCTGGGATTACACATTCAAGAGCTACGATAGTCAGCATCTTAGCAACACAACTCCGTTGCTCGATTATGGCGGCATCGTTATCTATCGGACATCGGGAACGCCAGACTGTGCGATTTGGCTCGGGGCTCACAAAGCGCACGAGGAATATAGAGCAACAATGGGCTCGTACGGGCCTGTTCCCGACTACTCGATAATGATATGGAAATTAATATTCGAGACGCCTTACTCGTATTTGCAATCCACGAATTGGCCGGATGCGTACGATCCCAGTGCGTCGTCAAGCGCTGTGCCGGGCGGAGACTTCATTGACTTCCGAACTAATTTCCATGAGTTTGGCCACTGCATACGGCAGAGTCTGGACGGTGACTTCACTCACTTCACCAACGACGCGTCACTGTATACCTACGCAAGGAAACACGACCATTGCGGAGGGCCGACCAACTATGGCTTCGGATTCAACGAAGGGTGGGCGGAGTTCTGGGCGAAGGACACTGGAGGTTGCGCCAGCGACGACATGACCATCGAGGGTAATGTAGCTGCGGATCTGGATGTCCTTTCAGGGTGCCCGACCGTTGGACGATCGGGTATGGCGAAGGTTCTGATTGATTCAGGCCAAAACAGCATTCATAGTGACGCGGAGTTCAGAAGCCACTATCAACTGTTTCATCCGGAGTGCAGAACTATTGCGCCGTCGGGAAGGGCGGTGACGGCGTCAGGAGTTGTCGCTGCTCTGGGAATCAAGCCCAGCATAAGGCCCCTCAATTCGAAACAGCAGCAAGTCGAGCTTGTTCGCACACTTCATCGCCAGGAGGAAATGACTGCAAGGCTGAGAATGGAAGAAAAGCGAGCGGTCCGCGAAGCGAAGCACCCCGGACGCTGTAATTCCTCGTCGTGCGAGGCGGTTGCACGTCGCATTGCACGACCCGCAGCCCTTGCGGGAAAAGTCGAGATGTCGCGCAAGCTTGAGGGCGTCTTCCGCTCGGAAGTGACGGCCGCCGTTGCCGGACAGCGAAGGCTGCCTATCTTTGACCAGGGCTTTGCCTTTAGCCAAAGACACAATGCTCTGCAACTCGCGAATACGCGACGGGCGGTGGCTTTGAAAGCGCTGATTTCAGCTGCCAGCGCCATCCACTCGCGCGAGAAGGACTATCCAGACACGGATCTGCCTTCTTATCGGAAAGAGCTTGAGCGACTCGTGCTTCTTCTGCAAAGCCACTCAATCGAGGACCAAACCATGGAGTCCTTTATCGCGTTGGGGGATGGAGATCGCGCCGACCGAGTGCGCGTGACCCGCTCCACTGCACCCCCCCACGTCGGTGATAGTCGGGGTCGCGAGAAGCTGTTTTCCCGTGTCCGGGGCGGTTATTGAGTTCTGCCACGCTGACCGAGCACGTCGGCAAGCTTCACGCAAGGAAATCCACGAAGCCGCATATTTGCGCTCAATTTAGGTAGCCTCTCGGCGGGAATAGACAGGACTTTGACTCCACGGGCGGACGGGCGTAGCTTAGAATCTGCGCCCCTTCAGGAGCATCGAGAATTTCATGGATACCCATGCTGTCACGCTTTTGGCGCCGACTGTATCGAATGACGGGACGATCGTCTTTTCCGCCTACCGTGTGGGCGAGGGTTACGGTTCGTTCGCCATCTCGCCCGCTGTCATGTCCGCCGCGCTCGGTGCCGCGGACCAAAGCGACCTACAAAGCCAGATTGCGTTCGAAGCGAATCGTGAACGTATCGCAAGCGCCGTAGCCCGCCAGTTTCCCCTCGACGACAGCGGTTCGCCGCGATACCTGCGCGCCCGGGACCTATAGAACCGATTGTGCAAGACCGATCCTGACGACATGGAGACGCTTGGCCCCATTCAGGAAGTCCGGCAAGCGTGAAGGGATCCTTTGGCCGCTTGGACCAAGTTGCAACGTTTCACCACGAGCCGCGCTGGCCCGCCATGGCCCTGGAGGAAACGACCGCCGTGGTATCAGTAGAAGAGGACAGGAAACTGGCAGTACGGACTACCCTCTTCAACACTGATACACCTCGCGCGAACGAGAGATTCTCCTCGACCACGGCCGCACGTGCGATGCATCGGGGTCCACGGGTTTTCGCGCGCAGCGCGATTTACTGCCGCCGAAGGCGGCATATACGGCGCGCAGCGCCATATATCGCGCGTAGCGCAATATCCCGCGGCGTTAGCCGCGATATCCAGCGTCGCAGACGCGATATACCCGGCTCCCGAAGGGAGCCGGGGGTTTTTCGGAAGTGGCACGAACCGCGGCCCAGCGCAGCGCTCCCAAACGACGCTTGCCATCGAAGACGACGAGCCGTCTCACGGGCGACGTGGGGCTGTAAAAGCTCGCAATTGCCTGTTGAATAACCGGAAGGATGGTCCTATACTGACTTCACCGAGACCGTTAGAGAACAGAAGCCTGCTGACGATATCGGTTCATACGTCTCTCCTGTTGGTGATGACACATAGCCCGTCCGGCCCGGTTAGCCGGAAGCAGAACCCCGCGATCGCGGGGTTTTGTCTTTCTTGGGCCTGCAAAGCATCGCACCCACCACGGTAAGCGATGGTGATCAGCGAGCAAGGATGCAGTCGGATAAACCGCCTTGTCCGCAGAGCCAAAAAAAGAGACCAGGCTACAACGGCGGACTGCAAGACGAAGCGTTAGCAATAGCCGTATCGATGTAGAGCCAGATTCCATCGCCAACACCAGGCTGTACGTTCTCCGGCGTTTTGCGTACCAGACGTATCAGCGTGGATCCGTCAACCCACTGAAGTGCATGCGGAGGGCTACTGACGACATCTGTCCGACGGTCGAAGGATTTCCCATCCATAGAGACCGCTGCCTTTCCCCATCTGGACCGCCCGCTGGCCGCTGCCGCTTCAAAACTCTCCGTGGAATTCAAGGGCCGCGAGAATGCGACGACCCCCATCAGTTTGCACATGCCGAAGAGGGCCGCGATCGTTCGATTCTTCCGGTCGCCCGCAGCCAGAGTATCTGCGGTGTATTGTCAGGTTTCCAGTCCTCTCTGACTTGCCAGCACCCTAACCTGTGAACGACCGGGGAGCGGCCCGCAGCAAGGCTCCGCGGCTCTTCAACGTTGGTGCGAGGTGCGATTCTGTAAGCCTTTGATTGATATTGATTGTTATGATCAAACCGCTTGTTTTTGCATAGAAAGTACGACAACCCCCACCGGGAAATACCCGCCGGCCGGCAGCAAGCCCGCCATGTGCACCAGCGCGTCAAGGGGTAATCGTCCCTTTCGTGCGAAATCTGGCGGTGATCGCATGCAGAGCCGCTCGCAGCAAGGCTCGGCGGCGCCGCGGCTTTCGTGCAATAGGCGGATACGCAAATCGTTGATCGATAAGGATTTTTAGAGGCAAACCGCCAGATTTCGCACGAAAGGGACGATTACCCCGACAAGGAAGCGGCCCGACGGTACTTCGAGAGGGCCATCGATCAGAATGGCGCGCCCGAAACCGTAACTATCGACAAGAGTGGTGCCAATCTGGCCGGACTGCACGCCGTGAACGCCGAGCGTGAGACGCCCATCAAAATCCGTCAGGCCAAGTATCTCAATAATATCGTGGAACAAGACCATCGGGCGATCAAGCGCCGTACCCTCCCCATGTTGGGATTCAAGGATTTTCGCTGTGCCCGCATCTTGTTGAGCGGCATTGAACTCATGCACATGATCGCCAAGGGGCAGATGAAAGACGCAGACAAAATCGAGCCATCTGCCGCCCGGCAATTCTACTCGCTGGCGATATAAGCAATCCTAATCATATTGCTATCGTACACCCCAAGCGCCTTACCGCGACAGAACCATGGCCCGTGCGTCCGACGCAAGGGTAGAGGAGGGGGAGCCTTGCCCGCATGCTTGGCAACGAAATCGTATTCCGCAAGGAGAGCAACAATGCGATATAAGCAGCTTACAGCGTATCCGCGATCGTTATCGAAGCTGGGCAGGTGTTCCTTCTTGGAAGGGGTCGTTTGAAGCCGACAGGATAAAGTTGCACGTTTGGGCAACATGTTCTTGGATCAACTGAACGGCCCTGGTGGCGTCGCGAGTCAACGCGGCCTCGAGTAGAGCGCGATGCTCAGCGACATCGTCTCGTACGAACCCTCCACTCGCAACCGACAGCGATCGATAACGAATCCCCCTGTCATAGAGCAACTTGCGCATTTCGAGCAATATTGGTGATCCGCACGCAGCGACGAGCGCACGATGAAACTCTTTATGTTTGAGCTCCCACTCGTCGTTCAGCAGTTTCGGGTTTGATGGGTCCTGCTTGGGAACTTTGGCCAATAGATGGAAGGCTTTCAAAACCGCAGCCTCCCATTCGTCGTTTCCATTTTCGATCGACTTGCGGATCGCGAGGGCTTCGAGCTCTTGTCGCAGCATCGTGATATCCAGCAACTCTCCCCTAGATACCGGCGAAACATGGAATCCCCGCTGACCCTCTAATACGGTCAGCCCTTCTGACGCCAACCGCATGAGGGCTTCCCTTAACGGCGTTAGACCGATCTCATAGTGTGCACGCAAATCGTCTAGGCGCAGCTTCATGCCGGGCTTCCACCGACAGTTCAGGATGTCGTGCCGAAGTCGTTGATACAGGTCACCCGACAGGGTCTGGCTGCTCTGTGGTTGGCCACCAACCCCGGCTATCTCGGTATGCACGTCCATCGCGTTTCTCGTTGGCATGGTCTCCGAATCATAGCAGAAAAATCGATTTTTTACGGCATGGCTGCCCGTGCCGTCGTTCTCCGATGGAGCGCGGACGCGCCCATAGCCCCATCCCTCTTTCTGCTCCGAGGGTAATCCCGTACTTGACTCGTCGTGCTTCTGCAATAAAATCGAAATTAAGTTGGAATTTCGAAATTAAGACGCATCGCAGCTGAGACAGAGGAGATGGAAGCAATGGCTATGATTGACACCCCTGTGCTGGTCGTCGGCGCGGGCCCAGCTGGTTTGACGGCATCCGCGCTGCTCGCAAGACATGGGATCAACGCGCTCACCGTGTCCCGATATTCGGGAACCGCGAATTCGCCGCGAGCTCACATTACGAACCAGCGCACGATGGAAGTGTTTCGGGATCTAGGTATCGAACGGCAGATGAAGGCGGTATCCACGTCGAATCATCTGATGGGAAACACGACGTGGATGACCAGCTTTGCCGGCATCGAGTTGGCGCGCCTGGAATCGTGGGGAATGGGGCCGGACCGCCGCATGGAGTATGAGAGTGCGAGCCCGTGCGCCGTTTGCAATCTTCCCCAGCACATCATGGAGCCGGTCATCCACAACGCGGCTAAGGCGGGCGGCGCGCGCATCCGCTTTGACACCGAATTGGTTTCGATTTATCAGGACGAGGCGGCGGTGTATTCCACGCTTCGCGATCGCATCACCAACGAGATAATCGAGGTGACCTCTCAATATGTGATCGGGGCGGACGGCGCCAACAGTGTGGTAGCAAAAGACCTGCAGTTTGAGATGATTGGGCGTCCCGGGATGGCAGAGCAGGTGAACTGTTGGGTCGAGGTCGATCTGTCGAAGTATGTCAGTCATCGACCCAGTGTTATCTATCTCGTGTCGCAACCGGGGAACAATTTCTGGATCGGTAGTGGCTGCTGGATTTGCGTCAAGCCGTGGACGGAATGGGTGCTGCTGTTCGCGTTCAACTCCGCAGACGGGGCGCCCGACCTTAGTGAGCAAGCCGTCATCGAATATGCACGACGGACCATCGGTGACCCGGATATTCCGATTCGCGTGAAAGCTGTGACCACCTGGGCCATCAACCACGTTCATGCGAAGACCATGAAAAAGGGGCGCGCTTTCCTCGCCGGTGATGCGGCGCACCGTCATCCCCCGGCGAATGGCCTTGGTACTAATACCTCGATACAAGACAGCTTCAACCTTGCATGGAAGCTTGCGGCGGTACTGAAAGGTCAGGCGGGCGAATCGCTGCTGGAAAGTTACACGGTGGAGCGGCAGCCGGTTGCCAAGCAAGTCGTGGAGCGAGCTAACAAGTCCGTCGACAATCTGCAGGCAATTTCTTCAGCATTTGGGTTTAGCCACGGTCAAAGCGTGGAGAGCGGCTGGGCTTCCGTCGAGCAGTTGCGCGGCAACAGTCCTGAGGGACGTCAACGGCGCAAGCAACTGAGTGATGCGCTGCGCGTACAACAGCATCACTTCAATGCTCACGGGGTCGAGTTGGGGCAGTTTTACTCGTCCAGAGCCGTCATCGATGACGGAACGCCGCGCCCGCCAGCAGAGCGCGATCCTGAACTTCACTATTCTCCCACGACGCATCCCGGCGCACATCTGCCGCACGTACGGGTGGAGATGCAAGGGAGACTCGTGTCAACGCTGGATGTGGCAGGGCAAGGATGCTTCACGGTGGTCTCGGGAATTGGTGGCCGTCCTTGGCTCGACGCGGCGGAACAACTCGGCAAGGAGCTGGGGCTTGTGATTCGCCGTGTAGCGATAGGTCCGGGCCTCGACGTCGAAGATGTGTATGGAAAATGGGCTGATCTTAGGGAGATCGAGGAAGACGGTTGTCTGCTCGTGCGTCCCGATCTCCATATCGCGTATCGAGCAATGCGGTTGTCAAGCGATGCGTACGGCGATCTCGAGCGCGCCTTCAGGCAGATTCTCGCCAAGTAAGCGTTGCCGTGAATTTGAGCTTGTCTGAGTGTCAGGAGAGAACTGCTGGCCGATTGCGCGTGAGATTTGCGGCGGGACCGACTTACTGGGGGGCAATCGTGCCAACTCGGAACAATGGTTTCGACAGGAGCGTATTCGATCGCGTGAGCGATGGCACCGAGGAGTCAGATCAGCGCCGGCAACCTGTCATCAGGATTTTAAGGCGAAGTCTGGCACGCGGCTTTCCGATCGACCTCGTCGCAATGCGCCGCAGCGAAGCCATTGTTGTATGGGGGCGGTGTGTAGCGGGTTCTGATGTCGTGAGTCAGGCGTTTTCCCTACCAGCCTTTGGCATGCGCTGCACTGCCTTTCTGACGAGATGCGAGTTTACCGGCGGAGCGCACGTTCGACGGATTCAGTGTGGAGCACGATTGCAATGGTGCTCCTTGTGAAGGAGAGAATGATGGCTACTGCAGGCAAGTCGCTACGTATGATGGTGGAGCACTGGCTCGCGCCTGATCCTGCAACGCGAGTTCGAGTAGCCGAATTCAGGAATCGGCGATCAAAACGGCAATGCTACGTACGTGTCGAGGTACTCAGGGCGGGATGCCTCGCGGCCATGCTGTTTTTTCGTCACCAGGATGGCTCATGGTGCGTGTTCCCACCTCGTCGAGAATATCCAGAAATGCGCGTTGACTAAGAGGCCAGTTCAAGTGCGACGCGTGTCGCCGTCCGCCGGACGTAAATCGGCAGCGTAGTGGATGGCAAAGCTCTTCTCTGCCTTGTCACATTCAACAACCTAAATATTGGAGATTGAAGCCGTGACCTGCTGTACGACCAGCAGTTGCCTACCCGGACGTGCGCGACTGGTAACGGTCGGGTTCGAAGCTCCGGGGACAACGTACCCGCCTTACCGGCGGTTCACCCGGGCGACCGGGAAGGAACCGACACTGCCAGCAGCCGTGCGGTGTAGGGGCCAGGCAAGTTCCGCATGCACAACGTATGTGAACTGTCGAATGAATCCTCGTTAGCCTCAAAGAGCCAAAGCTGCTGAAAGGCTCCGACCAAAATGGTAAATGGCCGGTTGCATCTCTTTGAACTGGGTGCACGTCGTCAAAGCGCCATCGGGGAATAGACAGGTGCTAAACGGATAGGCCCGGAAGTGCTCGGATCGGCAGTGATGGGAACGCGGGAACCCCGATTTCCCGCCCTCGCTCCGCGTCATTGGAGCGACGGCAGGTGAACCGCGAGGAACACTGTTGGGAAGCGGGAGTGAGAACGCGCAAGAAGCGAAGGGTTGCCTGTAATGGGTGGCATAGGGGTTCAAGATTTGCCCCGACCTGAAAGGGTGCTGACGTGCGCGTGGTGCGGCTCTCGTTGGCCAACATCAGGGATTCACTGAAGGGAAGCTTGAGAGAGACCGGTTGGGTTACGGTTCAGCGCCCTTCTCCCGCAGTGGGACGAATCGACGATGTGACGTTAGCGAAGGTTGTGTGTGCACAAACACAACCGGCATCGATGTGATGCTTAACGCCGTGCGCGAGCCGTATGCGGGGAAACTCGCACGTACGGTTCTTCGGGGGCCGCGTTTCCGAGAGGGGGCGCGGCTACCCTCTAAATCCTGCTCGGCACGCCTGAAGATGTTCCAGCAGACGAGAGAGCAGCCGAGTTTCAAGAACGCTTCATGTATGTCGGCACGACGCTCGAAGCGAATACGAAGACGACGAAAGTTGTGGAGCCACGAGTGAGTTCGTTCGACGACCCAGCGATATTTGCCCAGCCCGCTACCGTGTTCACTGCGGCGCTTCGCGATCACCGGCTTGATGCCGCGCTGTCTCAGTTCCTGGCGGTGGGAATCGGAATCGTAGCCGCGATCGGCGTAGAGGACCTTGGGCGTTTGAAGCAGACGACCGCGCACGCCGCGAATCGGCGGGATCGCATCGACGAGCGGCAGCAACTGCGTGACGTCGTGGGCATTGGCGCTGGTCAGGATCTCATTTCAACAATCAGGAGTCTGAAAATATGGATGCACAAATCGACCACGCAGCCGGGATGCCGATTGGCGTGCTCGACGAGCTGCCACCGCCGGTCGATGCGACCGAGTCACTCTTTTCCGCGCTGCAAGAACCTGGCACAGGGACATCCCTATAGGAGGCTTGCTGACTAACATCCCCCTCAGGGGTTTTTGAACTGAGCTCTAAATTTCGCTGAGCTCGGGACTCTCCGCGCCTAAAGACATAGCGGCATTACCCAGTCAAAATTGATCACAGGATAGCAAGATGAAAATTGTTAGTGACGCCCTGAATTACGCCGGTTTCAGTCCGGAAGAAGGGCAGCGGCAATACAGCACGCGCGCGCAGATTCCGGACTTTGAGAAGATTATTTCCCGATGGCAAGAAGATGCGGCCGCTTACCGGGCGAAGGCGGTGTACCTCGACGTGCCCTACGGCGAAACGCCCGCCGAACGTCTCGACTTCTTTTTGCCTAACGGGATAGTAAACGCGCTGATCGTGTTCATTCGGGGGGGCTACTGGCGCTCTCTTGATAAGTCCATGTTTTCGCGGTTTGCGGAGAACTATACGAGCCGCGGTGCCGCCGTAGCCGTAGTCAACTACGGACACGCTCCGGAAGTGCCATTGTCGCGGATCGTCGACCAAGTTCGGAGCGCCGTCGAGTGGGTCTACCGTAACCCTTCTTTGACGGGCGCGCAGAAGCAATCAGTCACCATCGTGGCCCATTCTGCTGGCGCGCATCTCGGCGCAATGATGCTGGCGACCGACTGGCCGTCGCGCGGCACTGATTTGCCTCACGATTTGATTCGCGGCGCGGTCTTGGTCAGCGGGGTCTACGACTTGAGGCCTTTGGTCGACCTGCATTTCGTGAACAAGGATTTGAGCCTCGATCAGACTACCGCAGAAAGTCTGAGCCCGATGCTCATGGCGCCAGCGGCGCGAGCCCCGCTTTTTATTGCCGCAGGAGCCGACGAGAGCGAGGCTTTCCGCGGGCAGTCGCAGGCGTTCGCCAAGAATTGGGATGCAATTATGACGGGTTACGTTGAGCTCCCAGGAATCCATCATCTCGCGACATACGAGGAAATGTGCAAAGAAGGATCAACGTTGCATCGCGCGACGCTTGGGATTGCGGGATTGTCCGACTGAGCCGGCGGCCGCGAATGCGAGGAGGAAGAGATGAGCAAAGTTGTTGTCAAAGAACTGGCATACGTGCGGCTACGCTCGCCAGATCTGGATTTGGCGGAGACCTTCCTGAAGGACTTCGGTCTGTCTTGCTCTGCGCGTACTGCGAGTGCCTTGTACATGCGGGGTACAGATTCAGCCCATCATATTCACGTGACGGAGAAGGGGGAAGCTAAATTCATCGGCTTCGCATTCGAGGTCGCTAATGAAGAGGATCTCGAGTGTGCCGCCCGACTTGCCGGCGCCTCGACTGTCCATGAGATGGATGAACCAGGCGGTGGTTCCAGGGTGATTCTCACGGAGCCCAATGGCTACCAGATCGAACTTGTACACGGCATCGAGCATCTTGAACCGATTCCCGTTGAACAACGAATCTACAACACCGGCGAAGAGCCTTTGAGGCGCGCAGGTGTGTTGCAGCGCTTGCCCGCCAGTCCGACGAAGGTAAAGCGCATTGGTCATTGCGTGTTCACGTCCGCAAAGTGGCGCGAGACGACTCGCTGGTTCCATGAAAATCTGGGCCTGCTTGCGACCGATGACGTTTACGCCGGCGAACCATCCAATGTCATCGCGACGTTTAGTCGCCTCGACCGCGGTCCAGAATATGTGGACCACCACGTGTTCATGTGTTTCAAGGGGGAAGAATGCGGTTTTAACCACGTGTCGTTCGAGGTGAACGATATCGATGCGGTTATGGCCGACCATCAACACCTCAAGGAATTGGGAAAGTACGAACACATGTGGGGGGTTGGGCGGCATCTTCTCGGGAGTCAGGTGTTTGACTACTGGAGCGATCCATGGGGACGTATTCACGAACACTGGGCGGATAGCGATCGCCTCAACGTCGAGTACGGCAGCAAAACGTTCTCCGTCGAAGAGGGCTTTGTTGCTCAGTGGGGCGAGCACCCGCCGGAGAGGTTCCTCCGACGCGTAAGTAAATAGGGCTAGATGCTATTGACGCGGCGATCGAAATTCTAAGTATCGGCCTGAAGAGATTTTGACGCGAGCACGAGGTGATCCGATCTATGTGGTCGTGTATTCGTGTAGATGTGAACCTAAAGTAAAACATAGGAGTGCAGAAATGTTTAATGACAGACGCGTGGCAGTAGTTACGGGCGCTGCACAAGGCATCGGCCGTGAAATTGCGGTGAGGCTCGCCGAGCGTGGAGCAAAAGTAGCCCTGATGGATATCGGTGACAGTTTTGAAACCGAGAACCAAATTGTTGCGGCGGGCGGAGAGTGCATGAAGATCGTTGCGGACGTCAGTGACGAGAAGAGCTGGGACCGTGCTGCCAAATTGGTGGAAGAAAAGTTTGGGCGCGCCGATATCCTTGTCAATAACGCTGGGGTGTATCCGCTGGCGGAATTTGATGAGCTCGATTACGCGCAGTGGTCGCGTGTCTTGCGGATCAATTTGGATAGCCAATATCTTGGGGCAAAGGCATTTGTTCCATTCATGAAAAAGCAGAAATGGGGGCGAATTGTAAATATTGCGTCCAATTCTATTGGAACGCCTACTGCGGGGCTGAGCCATTACATGGCGAGCAAGATGGGGGCGATTGGGTTCACGAGAGGTCTCGCGAACGATCTCGGCAAGTTCGGGATCACCGTGAACGCCGTTGCGCCGGCACTCACAAAAACACCCGGGACAAACAGCTTTGCGGAAGACCGTGTCGACGCGGCGATACAGTGGCAGTCCATCAAGCGCATCGCAGAGCCCTACGATATTGCCGGACCGGTGCTGTTCCTGACTAGTGAAGATTCAGGATTCGTTACAGGACAGCTGCTGGTTGTCGACGGCGGCATGATGAAGATCTGCTGAAGTCCGCTGGACGTGGCTGCTTTTTTTGATAGTAGTGGCGGTTCACCGCTGAGCTGAAGCAAGCGTCGAAGCCGGATCAATGAATTATGCGGAGTCCGGAAATATGTTTGGCTGCTTGTTTCTGGGTTGAGCAGTTATTTTGTGAGGTAACATGAAGCTCGTACATTTCTCTCCAGATGGTAATCAGCGCCTTTTGGGCGTGCTCGATGGAAAGACGGTTACGTCATTGGGTGCCGTCAGTTTGGAAGAACTCCTGGCCACGAATACCGATCTGTCCGCATTCGCTGAGCGGAACGCATCAACCGAATATTCCGTCACTGACATTCAGTGGCTGCCGCCCCTCATTCGGCCAGGAAAGATCATCTGCGTGGGATTGAATTACGCTGATCACACGAAGGAAAGCCCGTACAAGCAGCCCGACTATCCAACTCTCTTCAACCGATTTTCGACCAGTCTCGTCGGTCACAAGTCGGCTGTCGTCCGGCCGCTCGTGTCGGACAGCCTTGATTACGAGGGGGAAATGGCGGTCGTCATAGGGCGCCGAGGTCGGCATATCCGGAAGGATCAGGCTTTGGGCTACGTTGCAGGCTACTCCGTTTTCAACGACGTCTCAGTCCGGGAATACCAGTTCAAAACTCCCCAGTGGACAATCGGCAAGAACTTTGATGGTACCGGTGCGTTCGGTCCGACGTTTGTTACCCCCGACGATCTACCGGCTGGCGGTGCGGGACTCAAGCTTGAGACGCGCCTGAACGGGACGGTCGTTCAATCGGCCAATACAAGCGACATGCTCTTTGACGTGGCGTCGCTTATTTCGATCATCAGTGAAGCCGTGACGTTGGAGCCGGGTGACGTGATTGTGACTGGCACGCCTGCCGGAATTGGCTGGGCACGCGAGCCAAAGCTGTACATGCGCGATGGGGATGTATGTGAGGTCGAGATTGAGGGTTTAGGTGTCTTGACCAACGTGATTCGTGACGAGTGTTTAATTACAGAGATGTAAGCGGGGAGTTGAGGAAAGGCGCGGATGATGAAGTCCGCGCCGACCACGGCCATTCTGGAGCTTGGCTTAGAGAGAATTTTGAGCGGCTGGATTGATATCGAAATAGGAAAAAAGCATTGCCTATAATTTAGTGACACTAAATAAATGAAATAACCGGAGGAAGACATGAAGACTGAATCAATGACAGATGAACAGCGTAAAGCGATTGCGATCGAGTTGCTCCGAAGGTTCGATCGAGGCGAAAGCGTGTTTGATCTGTTCGACGATAATGCGGAGGTGTTTTTCCCAAAATGGGGTGTGGCTCGCGGGAAGCACGAAATCCAGGCTCTTTATTCCGATCTCGGAAAAATTCTAGCATCCGTTTCACATGATCTGACTTATGCGAATTTTATACAGGAAGGGGATCTCGTCGTTGTGGAAGGCACGTCTCGAGGCGTGTTGTTGAGCGGTGCTGATTGGAAATATTCCGCAGAATCGGCCGGACGGTGGTGTGATGTCCTGGAGATTCGCAATTTCAAAATTCAACGTTGCTTCGTCTACCTGGATCCAGACTATGCCGGTGCGGACACGAGTCGCTACCCTTGGCTCACGGGTGAGCACGTTAGCCGGGAGTGTCAATCGTTTCCATGAGCTAGCGTGATCGATCCGGGCGGATCGTTCTTCGCGTGATAGTCAAAAACCGAATGAGAGCCTATCCGCGCTCGAGATTTCAGCAGTATCTCTGCGCACCATAATAAAAAATATCGCCGCAAACAATGTGGCGAGTAATGGAGACAATTCGAATGTCAGCGAAACGAATTACCTCAGTGGGTCTTGCCTGCTGCGTGGCGATGGTCGCCTATTGTAGTCCGGTGCATGCACAAAGCAGCGTAACCCTGTTCGGCGCCGTTGATGTCGCCTTCCTCTATACAAGCAAGACGCGAAACTCGAAAACTGGCCTAAATGAGGGAGAGCAATTTTCAATGATTGACGGAGGGAGCTCATACTCCCAGTTCGGTTTGACTGGGTCGGAAGATCTGGGGGAAGGGATTTCGGCGAAGTTTCGACTGCAGAGCGCCTTCACCGCAAACAATGGTGATTTGGTTCATTGCAACGGGAATTTATTTGGTTGTGAGGCATGGGTAGGGTTATCTGGGCCGCGAGGTGACATCAAGCTTGGCTTACAATTTTCGCCATTCTTCTTGGCAGTATACGACTCTGATGCGCGCGATCTTTCGCTATTTGGTAGTGGTGCAATCCCCTATGTTGGGACTGTATTTGGAACGGGCATTTTTACGCCAAATTCGATTTCCTATTCCTCGCCGGTATTTAATGGATTTAAAGTAAGTGCATTGTTTTCGTTTGGTGGGAAGGCTGGTGATTTCAGTGCCGGACGCCAATATTCCGCGAGCATTCGTTACCACATGGGAGGGCTCACGGTGAACGCTGCGCTGTTTAGTGCAAACGGTGGTGGAGTTACGAGTACGTCTGTACCGACGGACGTCGAGTTCACCGGGCGCATGCTTGGCGTCGCATATCAGTTTGGCTCACTAACCGCGAAGATGTCGTTTGTGAATTACAAGGTGGCCGGCTCTTTCAATAACAACGTATACAGCGGTGGTGTGAGTTGGCTAGTCACGCCTGCTTTCGCTGCGAATGGTGGAGTTTGGGTAGTCAGTGATCGCAATCGCACTGCCAATAATTCTATTATGATAGCAATTGGTTCGGACTACTTTTTATCAAAATCTACATCGATATATGCTCAGCTTGGCATGGTAAATAACCGCGGGGAAATGAATACGGGGTTGTCAATTATTGGTGCATTGAATGGAGTGCGCGGGACAACGTTCGGTGGAGTGTTGGGTATTAAAAAGATGTTCTAGTGTTCCGTCCCAGAAATAACTTTACGTAAATTTGTATTGCTTTATGATCGAGCCATGGTAGATCGGAGGCGATCATGGGACGCAAGGGAATCGAGGTTGTGGTGTCGGAACTGGAGCGAGAACAATTGCTGTCAATGAGCCGTTCGCGATCACTGCCGCATTCTCTGGTCCGTCGGGCAAAGATTGTCTTGATGGCTGCTGATGGTCATACAAACCAGGAAATTGCGATGCAGTGCGAAGTGACATCACCAGCAATCACGCACTGGAAGAAGCGGTTCGTCGCGCATGGGCTTGCCGGTCTACATGATGAAGCCCGCCCAGGCCGGCCGCGGGCACATGACGACGAAGCGGTAGCGGAACTGCTGGCGCGGGTGCTGCATGAAAAACCGGATGGGGCCACGCACTGGAGCGTGCGTTCTGCTGCCGCGCAGACAGGGATTTCGAAGAGTTCGGTGGCCCGGTATCTGTCGCTGTTCGGTGTGCAGCCCCATCGTTCAAAGAGCTTCAAGCTGTCTAACGATCTGTACTTCGTCGAGAAGGTCCGCGATATCGTCGGGCTGTACCTGAGCCCGCCGACCAATGCCCTCGTGCTGTGTGTCGACGAGAAGAGCCAATGTCAGGCGCTGGAGCGCACGCAGCCGATGTTGCCGATGGGGCTGGGCTATCTCGAAGGGGTGACGCATGATTACGTCCGACATGGCACCACGACCCTGTTTGCTCCGCTCAATGCAGCAACAGGCGAAGTCATTGCGCAATGTAAGCCGCGCCACCGGCATCAGGAATTCCTGGCGTTTCTCAAGCATATTGACCAAGCGGTACCGCCTGATCTCGATGTGCATCTGATCGTCGACAACTACGCGACACACAAGCATCCGAAGGTCAGGGCGTGGTTGGCCAAGCATACGCGCTACCAAATGCACTTCACGCCGACCTACTCGAGCTGGCTGAATCAGGTTGAACGCTGGTTTGGCCTGATTACGCAGCAGGCGATCCGTCGAGACTCGTTCAGGAACGTGCGCCAACTCATTGCTGACATCGAGCGTTATATCGAGCAGTACAACCAGCACAAGCGGCCCTTCGTGTGGACCGCAACCGCCGATTCCATCCTTCAGAAAGTGGCTAGGCTATGCAAAGTTATTTCTGGGACGGAACACTAGGTCAGTGACAAGAGATGCAGCGCATGCGAATCTCCGTTCGCAGGATGGGCGCGCGCGCTGCTTTTAACGGTACGCCGACTCGTAGTTCAAACATCGGGTACGGATTCCGTAACGATCACGTTTCCCTTTCCAATACCTCAATTGCTGCCGTTCGGCCCGGAATCAACATCGACAACCGCCACCTCCGTGAGGTCGATTGGACTTGCAGGTCGGTGGTCAGGGGATGAACGGACAGAGCGCTAAGCGCGGGACTCCGTGCTTGATACATAGTTCGGCATCCAAATAAATTTTACATAACCCCAATTATCAACGTCAAAAATGTAGCGGCTAAGTTGTAATGTCCGCTTCTGGCTAAGTTCAAATGTCCGCTTTTGTGCCGCGTAAGCTATCCAGCCGCCGGTTGTCCGGCGCTGGGAGCTTCGATGACTGCAACAGAACGGATCACGATGA
>NZ_JAAGPL010000006.1:0-145795 GCF_017104785.1 Burkholderia sp. Ac-20353
AATTGCTTCATAAACCTGACTTACTTTAGTGTGAGACTCTTGATACTTTTGCTATCCCGATCCGAGGACCGGGCTCGCTGTCATCAAGCGCCCACACTTATCGGCTGTTAATTTTTAAAGAGCGTTTGCAGCTTTTTTTTGCTGCCCTGTCATCAACAGGGAGGCGAATTATGGCGGCCTCCCGTGAGGCCGTCAAGCGTTTCTGTAAATTTTTTTTCGGCCCGCTGAACGGCGTCCGCAAAGATGGGGCCGTCGTCGCCGCATACGGTCACGCAAGCACCAATTCGTGAACAGCGCGCTTCAGAGCGGCCGATAAAGCGCGACGCTGATATTGTCCTGGCCGCCCGCGGCGTTCGCGTGGTCGACGAGGCGCACGCATCGGCTCGACAGCGGCGCTGCGCCTCGTCCTTCGTCGAGTTGCGCCCACAGCTCGCCGGGCTCGGTGAGATAGTTCCAGAGACCGTCGGAGCACAGCAGCAACCAGCTATCCGGGCTCAGCAAGCGCTCGCCGCTGTGAATCACCGGCTCGGCATCGCGCATGCCGAGGCACTGCGTGATGCAGTGCGCGTTCGCGTCCTTCATCGCAGCCTGTAAAGGCACGCCCGCCTTGGTCTGCTCATTGAGCCACGAATCGTCTTCGGTCAACAGCACCCTCTCGCCACCGGCAAGCAGATATAGGCGGGAGTCGCCCACCCACGCGTAGCTGAGGCGATCGCCTTCGATCAGCGCGAGCACCAGCGTAGCCTGCGGCTCCGCCAGCTCGGGGTCGATTGCGGCGGTGTCCAGCCTGCAGATGGCCTGGTGCGCCTGCTTCAGCGCGTCCGACAAGCGGCCAATCGTGCGCCCGCCCCGCGCGTCGCGCAGCGCGGCAAGCGCGACACTCACCGCGGTATCGGCGGCCTGGCGCGCGTGCCACGACGTCGACACGCCGTCGGCGACCGCCAGCGCCACGCCGCCGGGCACCGCGATCATCCCGACCGCATCCTGGTTATCGGGATGACGGCGCCCGCGATGCGTCGCCGTCGCGGCGCAATTGCCGAGTGTCGCGACGTCGGCTGCCTCCAGCACCAAGCGCTTCCGGCCGCACAACGTGCAAAAGCCGTCTGCGTCGAAATCCGCGCAACCGCACTGGCAGCGCAGGTTCGTTCCGGTTCCGGGCCCGCCCTGCGCACCGCCAGCGCCCGGCGGTGACGTGTGGTGATCCGGCCGATCCGTCTCGCCGACGCGCGTTCCGCAGGCCTCGCAGAACGCGAATCCGGGCGCGAGGGGTTCGCCGCACTTCCCGCAACGTTCCGTTGACATATCCTTTGTGCCCCCTTCCGTCTCTTGCGTTCAGAACAGCGTGACGGGCCGCACGCGGTTGGCCTCGCCGATCCAGTGGAAGCGCTCGGGCTGCGAACTCGCCTCGCGTGCGGCGCGGCGGTATTGCGCCTCTGCGCCGAGGCGCAGTGCCGCCTCCGAAAACGGCACGCCGAGGAAGGTCGCGCCGCCGGGCCACGTGATGTCGCGGATGCGCGCCACCGCGAGCGACAGCAAGCGCGCGGCGATCTGGTACGCATGGCCGCCCGCGCTCAGCGCCTGGCCCACCGCGGCTTCGGCCCGTTGCAGCAGCGTGCTGTCGACGAGGGCCGGATAGGTCAGCAGCATTTCACCCACGACGAGCTGGGTCCGGGCATGCATCGCATGATTGCCCGGCACGCGGCCGAGCATCGCGACAGACTCGTGCAGGCGGCCTGCCCTGGCATGGCACCGCGCGGCGCCGGCGTGGGCACTCACGTAGGACGGATCGACCTGGCCCACGCGGTCGTAGTACGGCAACGCCTGCTCGAACTGCCCCGCGACTTCGGCGGCGACGCCCATTGCCAGACGCGGCGCGAGCTCGCCGGGCATCTCGAAGTAGCAGCGCTCGAAAAGCGTCATCGCCTGCGCGCCGTCGCCCTGTACCAGCCGCCAGAGCCCGCGATACCAGCTCGGTCGCCAGTCGAACGGATCGGCGGCCTCCAATGCATCGAGCGTCGCGGCGATCAGCGCGGCACGCTCGTCGCCAAGCAGGCCTTCGTTGCCGATCAGCACCTCGACGAGGCGCAGCTTCGGCTCGGTGGCGCGATCGCCATACTTGGCCACGAGCGCCTGGAACTCGTTGACCTGCTGCTCGCCGTCCATCAGGCTCAACACGCGGATCACCTCGTTGGCGGCGCGATCCTCGAGATTGACGCGCAACGCCGGCAGGCTCAGCGGATCGGGCTGCGCCACCAGCCGCTCGATGCTCGGCTCCATGATCCGGTCGCCCGTAAAGACCTTGCTGTCGGCCGGCTTCGGCCCCGACTGCAGCGCGACGATCTCGCGGAGAACGCCGAACAGTTGCTCGGCCATCTCGTCGGCGCTCTGGAAGCGCTCGTCCGGATCGGTATGCGTCGCGCGCAGCAGGAAGCGGTAGAGCGACTCGTTTTGTGCGAGCACGTCGAACTCGTCCGGCGACGGCAACGCATGCTCGCACGTCGACGTGAACTTGAAATCCATAATCAGCACGGCCAGCGCTCGGCCGAGCGTATACAGGTCCGATACGGCGATGGGATCGGTATCCGCCTCGGGCGCCGCGAAGCCGACCGTCGCATAGATATCGCCG
The DNA here is from genome assembly GCF_017104785.1 of Burkholderia sp. Ac-20353. Taxonomy (NCBI): domain Bacteria; kingdom Pseudomonadati; phylum Pseudomonadota; class Betaproteobacteria; order Burkholderiales; family Burkholderiaceae; genus Burkholderia; species Burkholderia sp. Ac-20353. Next base: position 2,627 of record NZ_JAAGPL010000006.1, read on the forward strand.
TCGGGATCGCCAATCTTGCGCACGGCGCCCATGTCGATCAGCTTGACGTCCCCGCCCTCGATCATCACGTTGTCGGGCTTGAAGTCGCAGTACACGAGCCCCTGGCCATGCAGATAGGCGAAGGCCGGAAGAATGCCGAGGATATAGGCGATGGCCTCCGTCACGGGCAGTGGCCCGCGCGCCTTGCGCAGGCTGTGCACGGTTTGCCCGCCTACGTACTCCATGATGATGAAGCCCTCGGCGCCGTGGTTCACGAAGTCGTAGATGCCGACGATCTTCGGATGCTTGACGGCCGCGAGGTAGCGCCGCTCTGCGACCGCCGCCGCGGCGCTGGCTTCGTCGTTGGCATTCAGCAAGCCCTTGAGCACGACCCAGCGCGAGAGCACCTGATCGAATCCCAGGTAGATCCAGCCCAGTCCGCCGAACGCAATCGCGCCCTTCACTTCGTACTTGCCGGCGATGACGTCGCCCGTCTTCAGATGTGGCTCGAAGTCGTACGGCGTGCCGCAAGCCGGGCAGAATCCCTTGCTGCGGTTCACCTGCGCGTCGCATTTCGGACAGTGCCGCTTGTGCGGCGGCACCTCGGGCGTCCGCATCAGCAGCTTCAGCGGGTCCTGGCTCGGCAGGTCCGGCAGCGAGATCAGCCCGCCGCCGAGCGAGTTGCGACGTGTGCTCGTATGCGTGGACACGCCGGCGCGGCGGCGCGTGGGCCGCGTCGCGTTCTTGCCGGTGCCGCGCGTCGGGTAGTTGATCGTGAAGCGCGTCGAGCTGCGCGTGCGTCCCGTCGTGGTGCTGTCGGCCGGCGCCGACGCCGCCGGATCGGCATCGATGCCGCCCGCGCCCGCGGCGATCAGCGACACGGCCTTCGCCGGCTTGCCGCAATCCTCACACACGCCGTCGACGACCGCGCCGCCGCAATAGGTGCAAGACTCCGCCATATAACGACTCCTGTTGTTCCCTGCTCGTGATCTTCAGTGGCTCAGCGTCAGCAGCAGGCTCTGGTACGCCCTGAGGCTCGAGCGCGCCTCGGCCACGTCGACGGGCCTCGCCGACAGCGCCTGGGCGATCCGCTCGCGCAACGCATCGGTGTCGATCGCGCGCGCGCGTTGGGCCGACAGCGCATGCTCCTTCGCCTTCAGGGCGGTGAACTGCCCTTTGATCTCGTCGACCTCCGCGCACCTCGCCTGCGCTTCCGCGAGCCCGGCCCTGCCGCGCTCGAGCGCCTCGTGAAGCGCGACCTCGATGCGGCTCAAGCCGACATTCACCGCGTCCCATTGCCCGGCCTTCAGGCTGCTGTCGAGCGTGTCGCACCAGCTCGCGAGCATCGCGAGCTGGTCGGCCGGCGCGTGCTGCAGCGACAGCGCGCTTTGCGCGCCCAACAGCATCGTCACCTGCTGCAGCTGGGCCTGATGCGCGGCGGTCAACCCGCGCAGCTCGGCGAGCGTCGCCTTGGCACGTGCCAGTCCTTCGGATGCCTGAGCTTGTGCACGCTCGATCCGCTCGAGCAGCGACGCCCACGCGGTTAACCCGCGCCCGATCGATGCCATTCCGGCGCGTGCGCTCAGCGGGTCCGCCTGCAGCCCTTGCAACTCGACGAACGACGGCCTTTCCGCGCTGACCTTGATGCGAGTCGCGCGCGCGTCGAGGCTCGCATATTCGCTGTGAAGGCGCGCCAGTTCGGCCTGGGCCGCCGTCTCCGCGCCGTCGATGTCGGCAAGCGCATCGCGTGCTGCCTCGAAGTCTTTTTGCATCCGCGCGAGCAGCGCGGCGGGCGTCATCGCAGCATGCCCGAGCGCGGAATCGAGCAGCGTGCGACTGTTGAGCGGCACCGCCTCGGAAGGCCGGACGATGGATTCGCCCTCGAGCAGCGCGCTTACTCTTTCCCGGCGCGTCTCGCGCGTGACGAACAGCCCGTTGTGCTGGGCCACGTGCGCGTCGTCGACCACCCGCGCGAGCAGCAAATAGTCGTCGGAGAGCGCCCCGAGGCGCTTGAGCGCATCGTCCGCGCGCTGCTTGGTCAAGCCCGCATAGTGTCCTTCGCGGGCGCGAATGCGGATCCGCATCGTGCTCTCGGCGCTCGACAGCGCATTGATGTTCGCCGCGACGGCCGCGACCCGCGCCTGCCAGACGGCGACCCGATCGTCGACGTCGCTCACTCGCGGAACTCCGCAAGGCGCTGCTGCAATCCCGCCAGCGCGCCGGCGAGCGGGCACAGCAGCACCGCGACGAGCAGAATCCACAGCCAGCGCACGTCGTCGAACGCGCGTGCGACGGCGAGATCGAACTGCGTCTGGTTGATGTTCATCGTCACCAGCAACGCCTTCACGAAGCGATCGAACGCCCAGTCCGACTCGCCGGGCCGCGTGCCGACGCACAGCGCGACCGCGTCGTTGTGCCGGCCAGCCGCTTCGAGCGCGCGGATCTGCTCGTCGATGCGGACGTATTCGAGCCAGCCGGCCAGGGCCGCCTTCGCGGCGGCATCCTCACCGTCGAAGGTGATGTTCGCGAGTTCGTTGCCGAGCAACCCGTGGCCCTGCAACCGTTTCAGATCGGGCGGCAATTGCGGAACGTTCGCGATATTCGCCGAAAACAGCTTGTTCGCGTCGTCGCGAAACAGCGCGGTCTGGCGACCTTGGGCATCCTTTTGCGGCGTGATCAGATAGACGCTTTCCTGCGCATTCGCCGCGTACGCGACGGCCTGTGCTTGCGACAGTGCATAGACGGAATCGAACGCATCTTCTTTCGCCGTGCGCATGCCGGACATGACGTGACCGGCCTTGTAGGCGAAGAGCGCCACGGCCAGCACGAACAGCAGCGAGCCGGCCGCCATCGCCGGATTGACGAGCCGCCTGAAGCTCGCGTAGACGTAGCGCTGCGTATCGAGCAGCACGACGAGCAACACGAGCGACGCCGCGCCGAAAACGGCCAGCCATCGATGCGCGGCGGACCGGCCATCGGTATAAGCCGCATCGAGATGCCTGAAGTTTGCCTGGGCGAGCGCATCGGCGGCCGGCGCAATGTGCTCGCGCATCAGGTCGTCCGCCTTGTGCAGCACCTGCACGTTGCCGCCCTGGGCGAGCGCCATGCCGACCAGGCTCTGGTAGTCGGACAGTTGATTGAGGATGTCGAGGATCGGACGCCGCTCCTCGTCGCCATAGGTGATGTTCTGCGCGGCGGCGACAAGATAGTCGTTTGCCTGCGTGAGCGACTTGCGGTATTCGCGCGCGCTCGCGCCATCGGCGCCCTCGCCCGTCAGAAAGACGTTGACGAGCGCAGCGTGTGCGTTCCCGAGCGTGCTGCGGATGTTCTCGGCCGCGACGATCGATGGCTCCGAGTCCTTGCCGATCGTCTGCACGACGCTCGCGTACGAGCGATACGTGCACCAGCCGATCACTGCGACGAGAAGGGACAGCACCACGATGATGGTCCCGCGGATTCGCAACCGGCCCGGCACGCGGACAATGTCCGCCTGCGGCAGGACGACGCCGGCACCGGCCGGCGCTTGCGTGGTCGACATGTCTGATTTTCTCCTGGTTGTTCGGGTCTCTCGCCGTCCCGGCTTCAGCGCGCTTCCACGAAAATCCGCGTCCACATGCCGAGGGTGAGCTCGTCACCCGGCGTCAAAGGCGTCTCGACACCCGGTTCGAGCGCGGCGCGGTTCATCAGCGTGCCGTTGGAGGAGCCGAGCTCGAGCACCGAGTACGCGCCGGCCGAGCCGCGGACGAACTTGAGATGGCGACGCGAGATGCCGGGGTCGTGGATCACGATCTCGGGATGAATGCCTTTGCCTTCGTACTGACGGCCCAGCGTGTTCTCGTCGAGATCGAGGTGAAAGACCTTCTCCGGCGTATCGGTGGGGCACCGCAGGTCGGGCGCCGGCTCGGTGTACAGCACAGGATCGACGACGATGCGCAGCTTCAACCGCGGGACGGCCAATGCGTACGCGTCCGGCTCAGGTGCATCGCCGGGTGCCGGCGTGCCGGCAGCCGTTTCAGCAAAGGATCGGCCGACGCCGGCGGAATTCGCGTTAACGGCAGCGGGCGAGGCCGCTGCTGCCGACGAACGCGGTGCGGCCGGGACAGTAATCGCATCGCCAGTGTCCGGGACACTCGCTTGCAGCGACGCGGCTGAAGGCGTCGAAGGCGCCAGCCCGGCGAATGACATGCGCGTGCTGAAGTCGTAGCGGCACATTTCGCAGTACCGTGCACCCGGACGGCGAGGCGTCATGCAGTCGGGGCAGGTTTCGCTGCCCGCGGCCGCCGGCGCGTCGAATCCGCCCGCGATACCGGCCACCGCCGAGCCCGGTTTCATCGACACGCCGCATTCCGAGCAGAACTCCGGATCGGTGGATACATGCCCCTTGGGACAAATCTCGTTCATGGCAAGCACATTCTCAGGGTTGGCTTTCGATCGGCTGTGCTGCGCCGGCCCGGCGCCGCACCGTTCGCGTGCCGCCCAGCTCCAGCTCCATCTCGGCCCCCTTGTCGGCGCGCTTGAGACGGACCGTGCCCGCACCGGCATCGACTACGTCGACGACCTTCCTGAGGCGCCGCGTAACCTCTTCGTTGCCCGATTGCGCCGCGATTTGCGCCGCGCGTCCGAGCAGACGCGTCGCGCGTTCCTCGTCGCCCGCCGCCTTTGCCTCGAGGCCGCCCTGGATCGATTCGGCCAGCTCCGACTGCCCCGTGTAGTGCGCCACTTCCTTGCTGATGCGCGTGGTCAGGGCGTCGTCGTTCGACCACCTCACGGCGATCGGATCGCAGCCGACCCTGGTTTCCCCTTCCGGGCCCTGATAGACAACCGCGGCCCGGCACGCGAGCATTTCATCGCCGAGCGAGCCTGCGGGCAGCTCGAACGCGAGCTGGTAATCGCGGGTTTCCGCCGCCCACGCGCCGAGCGGAATGTCGAGCGTCTTGTCGTCGACGCGCTTCGCGAGCGGCATGAGGTCGAGAATATCGGGGCTCATCTGCTTGACCGTCGCCACCTTGACGACCTTCGGCGACCAGATGCGCAGCACCGCGCCGGCGATACCCTTTGACATCGAGCGCGACAGGAATGCCCGAAAGTCTTCGTCGAGGCCCGCGGGATCGATCACGGCATCGGCCGTGCCAAGCAGCGCCGATGCAATACGACGCAACTGCTCGGGTTTCCAGTCGGTGCCGATGCCGCGGCAATCGCACTGAAACACGCCCTGGCACTGCGCGATGACTGCGGGCAAATGCTCGTTGTCATGCTCGTCGTTGTCGCCATCGGTCTGGAAGTAGACGCTTGCGATCGCCGCGCCGCTGCGCTGCACCTGTGCGAGCGCCAGCTTGAGCCCGCGCGACATCGCAGTCGAACCGCTGGCGCTGAGCGCCTGCACCGCGCGATGCGCACTCTCCTTGTTCTCGTGCGTTGCCTGGCAGGCCGCGACGACCACGTTGGCCGTACCCGAGAACGACACGACAAAGAAACCCATGTCCTCGCCCAGCATGTCGATGCCGCGGCGCGCCGCGAGCTTGGCCTGCGCGAGCTTTTCGCCGTGCATCGAGCCGGACACGTCGAGCACGAAGCCCACCACCTTGCGGCCCGACGGCGCTGCGGAAGCCTCCATGCTGGACGTGATGGTCAACACGGAATCGAGCCGCGTCTGACCGGCCGGGAGATAGGGGTTGAAAAATCCCTGAATGCTGAACACGTCACCTCCGCGTTGAATTAGCTGTTCGTCGTGCTGGAGACGAAGCGATTGCCGGCCTCGAGCAGGCCGTCCTTGAATTTGCTGTTGACGCTCGCCAGATCGGCGATCGCCTGCTCGCGCTTCGCAACGTTGGCAGCGTCGATGCGCCGGCCGAGCTCGATCGTCTGGAGCAGCTTGTCGGCCGATTGCGACAGCGCCGCCACGTCGGCCGCGAAATCGCCCTGGCTTTCTTTCGCGTGCAGATAAGCGTCCTGCAACTGATCGCCGGCGATGTTGCCAAGCTGCCGGGTCAGCTCGCGGCGCGCCTGGGCGTCTTTCGACGCCTGCATCGTGCGCTCGAGCGAGGCGACACGCAGGATCGCGCGCTTCAACTCCGGCAAGTCGAACAGTAGGCCGTCCATCAGATTGTTCATCTCGATCAACGCGGCAGCCTGCGACGCGCGGATTTCCGGCACCGACGTGATCGAGCGGCTGTGCGCGAGATGGATACGGACGATGCGCGTCTCGAACGCGTTGACCTGCTCGGCGAAATCCCGCAGTCGGGCAATCTCGATCACATCGCGAGAAGCCTCGGCCGCCGCGCGACGCTGTTCGAACTCGAGTCTCGCGCGCTTGATGAGGATCTGCCCCGCGGCCATATAGAGCTCTAGATTCCTGATATGGGCAATGCTGCCATCCACGAGCCGGTCGAGCTTGTCATTCATCGCCCGCAGTGTTTCGAGCTGTCCCTGGGCCTTTTGCTCGATCGCCGCGAGGTGCTCGGTGATCTTCTTGTGGTTTTGCTGAAGCGCGCGAAGCGCGGAAAACCAGCCGCCCACGATCGGCAGCTTGCCGAGGTGATCGGCGACGCCGCCGCTCTCCACTTCGGCCTTCACCTTGGGCAGGTTGAGATCCTTGATCGTGGTCGCGAGCGCGATCGTCACTTCGCCGGCGCGCCCCGTCTCGCTTGTGCGGATGCCTTCAAGCAACGCGTCGAGATGCTGGCTCAGCTCGCGCTGGGCGTCCGCGCCGAAGGAGACCAGGCTGTTGGTGTCGTTGAAGGACACGCTCGACACGATCTGATTGACGCGCGCCACCTGCTCGCCGGTCAGCTTGCTCAAGTCCATTTGCTGCTCGGGACGAAGCTCGAATTTCAAAGCCGGAATCAGCGACGTTTCTGCCGGCACGGGCACCGCATTGATGACATTAACCTGCCGTTCGGTCATTGTTCTCTCGCTTATTGGTTTTGACCGCATTTGACATTTTCTCTTGCGACGAATGGGCCGAGACCACGCCGCGGTCATTTCATGACAAAGCCATTAATGTCGCATCCGGCTGCATCAGCTCGCCTCCGACATCGCACCTGCAATTTCCGACAGAACCATCGTTTCACGATACTACCCGCTATCTGCACCACTGACTATTGCGCAATGAAATTGACTGGAATTGAAATTATTTTGTAAATAAAAATTCCGTAAATTTTTAATCTTCGGCGCGGTGCATACCGTATCTTGTGTTCAGTCAAGCACGCTGGCCCCAATGCCTCTACCTCTGCACCGATCAGAAGCCCACCGATGCGCACGTGTTCTGCCCTTTCCCCGGCGCCGCAACACGGACACGTCCGTCGGGTTGCTTGAGCACGCAAAATGTCGCGCCATACACGGGACCGGCGTCGTCCCCAGCCGGAATAATCGAGAAGCGATAGTATTTGTTGGCGTCCAGCGTCTTTGGCGGCATATGCAGGCGGATGGGGCCATGCGACGTGGCCATCGCGTGGGGGACAAATAGCCAGCACGATACGAATCCAATCGCGCCGCTTCAGAAAATTGTCTTCATGCTTCGGATCCGTCCATGGTGGAGCAAATATCGCAGGCGCCATACATCCTCGGTGAGAAGGCGTCTATTGCGCTATTTCGGGAGATTCTCCGCATTCCACGGATCCATCAATAACCGAGCAAGCACCCAGTCGAGTCTTTCAGGTGTTCCAACATACCCGCGGTGATTGATGGCCTTGCAGTTCTTCACGATACGGATCACGAATTATTCGGCAAACTGATTGCCTTTCTGATCCATGTTGTAGTCGTGAAAGACATTGTCGATGCTGTCGTTGAAGATCGCTTTAGCGAACTCGATCTCCCCGTCATCGACGCCCGCTCATCCCCGTCGACATTCACGGTCTGCGCCGCCCCCCCCCCCGACCAGAAAGTCATCCGACTTCACCCCGCAAATCTTGACCTCGAGCACTCCGTCAGCAGCAGGTACGCGGAATCCGCCGACTCGGAGCTCGGCACTGATCATGCACAGGATGCGTTGATGGCGGAAGGTGGCTCCTATACAAGGACCATGTCTACATCACCGTGAAAAACATGGGTTCAACCATGGTTGACATAGACAGTGAGGCGTCGTTTTACAACGCGTCCTTTGCGCCTGGATCGGCGGAAAGGAAACGCTGGCGCGAATTGCTTCCAGCTGAACTGCGAAAGGCGAATGATTTCCCCGGATATTCGAGTTGAAGTGCGACAAAGTCGGCTGTCTTGATTCCATACCGATTCGCCACATCATCCAGCGCAATATCCACGGCATTCGCCGCCGCATCTGCGCGTGGCGTCACGACATGCCGAGCCTCGCCCGCGGCGGCGGCGGGCACCAGCAGCAAGCCGCGCCGCGAGCGGACCATCCTGGATGCGCCCGTTGCAACTGCTTCGGAGCGGTAGGTCCTCGACCAAACGTCGGCCACAAGTGCGACGGCAATTTCGTCGAAGCCATCCTGGACTGCGATTTCGACGGTCTCGTGCCTCCAGAATGCCAGGAAGTTCGCCGCGGCGACCGCAATGCGCCCCGTTGTCAGCCTGAACGGTTCGCTGTCGTGTTCGGCACCCCAACTGCTCACCCGCAGACGACGAGCCGTCGCATCAGCGACGGTCCGGCCCGCAAACGCTTCGACAAGGGCGAGCGATGCCGGAATCGAAGCCGTCACTCCGCTTGTCGTCATGACACCGCGGTCCTGAACATAGCGGCGGTTCCGCATCCATGTCGTGCCGGGGTACTGCTTTGCCAGCCGCCCAAGTGAATACCAGTGGGACGTCGCCATCCGATCCTGCAGAAGGCCGGCGTTCGCCAGAATCCACGCGCCATCACAGATCGAAACGACGAGCGCCCCCTTCGCGACCTGCGCGCGCACCCACGCCAGCAACAACGGGTTATCCGGCCGGTGCATGGCCGGCACGACCACAATGTCCGCCCCATCAGGGGTCGACGCATCGAATTGCGCGATGCTCATATCCGGTAGCACCTGCAGCGCGGGCATCAGGTTGATCGTGCCCGGTTCGGTCGATACCGCCAGTACATCGGCCGCGCGGGACTCCTTGAACACCCCGTACGGAATGACGAAATCGGTGGTCTCCGTCCCGGCATTGTCGGCCAGCACGACGATCAGCGGGCGCGTCCGTCCGGCTTTGGGCGGCGGCACCATGAGCCGCGAGTCGCGGGTACTTTCAGGATTGACCGCGACGGGATCGGTCGCCGCGGCCGACCATGCCGCCCGCGACACCAGCGCAAACAACACCAACGCCAGCATTGCGGTCACGGTCACGAAGGGATGGCGCATGAGCGAGCTCTTTCTCCAGTTGTCTGCGGCCAAAATTACACGCATCATGCGATGTCTGAAAGGACAATCCAGTCGCACTTTTTGCCATGCCTCACTTGAACAGCGGGACGCGCGAAATTGCAGTCATTGGTTTCGACGGCGTTCAGTCGCTCGATGTTGTCGGACCGATGGAGGTGTTCGCTGTCGCGAATCACCACAGCGGGCGTGCCGTCATGCCATACAGCGTGACGCTGGCCTCGCATACGCGAGGCGAGATCGCGACCCACGCGGGGTTGCGGCTCGCCGGGGCGGTTGCACTCGAAGACCTGCCCGACGACATCGACACGATCGTCATTGCAGGTGGCAGCGAGGCGGCGCTGCGTCAGGCCGCCACCGAGGAAGGCGTCTTGCCGTGGTTGAGAGCGCGAGCGACACGCACGCGCCGAATCGCCAGCGTTTGCACCGGCGCTTTCGTGCTGGCCGCCGGAGGATTTCTCGATGGCCGTCGCGCGACGACACACTGGAACGCCTGTTCGTTGTTGCAGGCCCTCAGGCCAGCCATTCAGGTCGAGCCTGATGCGATCTTCGTTGCAGAGCCGCCCTTTTACACGTCCGCAGGCGTCACCGCGGGGATCGACTTGTGCCTGTCGTTCGTCGAGGCGGATTGTGGCCCTGCCGTCGCCCTGGCGGTCGCGCGCGAGCTCGTTCTCTTCATGCGACGGCCAGGCGGTCAATCGCAATTCAGTGCCGGGCTCAAGATCCACGCGAACGCGACGCCGCGGTTGCGTGCGCTCATTACCAGCATCATCGACGATCCTACAGGCGACCTCAGCGGCCCCGCGCTTGCCGACCGCGCGGGCATGAGCGAGCGGACGCTATCGCGAGTGTTTCGGAAGGAGGCCGGTTGCACGCCGGGACACTTTGTCGAAGCCGCCCGTGTCGATCGCGCCAAGGCGCTGCTTGAAACATCCGATTGGCCCCTTGCGCGAATCGCCGAGCGTGCCGGCTTCGGCAGTCTCGATTCCCTGCACCGAGCCTTTCTCAAGCACGTCGGCGCCACGCCTGGCTTCTACCGGGGACGGTTCGGATCGTGACGCGCGGTCAGCGCATCCTGGCGTTGTCGGCGAATTTGCGTGTCGCCCCTCAATTTCCTTCTGGCGCCCGTTGCCGCAAGGCGACCGCCGACAGTGATATAAAATTTCTTTTTCTGTGTATTGGAAATGCTGCCATGCAAGTGCTGGTTGATGCTGACGCTTGTCCCGTTGTGATCAAGGACATGTTGTTTCGGGCCGCGCGTCGCGCTGAAGTACACGTGACCCTGGTCGCGAACCAGTATTTGCGCACGCCGCCGTCTCCTTTTATCAAGGCACTCCAGGTACCGGCCGGTTTCGATTCCGCCGATGCGCGCATCGTCGAGCTGGTCAGTGCCGGCGACCTCGTGATTACCGCTGACATCCCACTTGCCGCCGCTGTCCTCGACAAGGGCGCTCATGCGCTTGACCCGCGCGGAAGCTGGTTTAGCCGTGAGAATATCGAGGAACGCCTCGCGATGCGTGCAATGCTCGATCAACTTCGCAGCACGGGCATCGATACGGGAGGGCCGGCGCCCTATAGTGCGCGGGACAGCAAGGCATTCGCGGCCCAACTCGATCGGTTCCTCGCACGTCACGGCACGCGGCCCGGGGGAGCTGTTTGAACGGCCTGCGCTGCCGGCGGGCCATCAGCCAGTCGACCGGTCCGGGTTTGCGTCGGAGCGGGCGTCGAATGCCCGGGCGAGCAGCAGCAGCGCATCCGCCAGCGACAGCACCGTTGTGCGCGAATCGAATGCGGTGGAGAACAGATGCTCATGTACCACCTGATCCGGGTCGTAACAGCAATCCTTGACCGTATACAGGCGGAAGTCCGCATCGCTCGCGTACGCGACCGACGACAACACGACACCGGTCGACGCAATGCCGACCATGATCAGCGAATCGACACCTTGTGCGGAAAGTCGCGCTTCCAGATCGGTCCCGAAGAACACGCTGGCGCGATGCGCGACGATGAGCGGCTCATTGGCCTGCGGGCCCAATTCCGGCGAGGTCCGGTCGTCGACGAACAGACCAAGCCGCTTGATTCCCTGCCCGTTCTTGTTCAACGGGCTGACCTCCGGATAGCCGGGACTGAACCGAAGGTTGGCGAAATAGACGCCGATGCCTTTGGCCCGCGCTGCGTCGCATAGTTTGCGCGTATTGGCGAGCAAAGCCGGTGCGACCGATGGGAAGAGTCCGAGAATGTCGGTCTGGTAATGCATGACGACAAGCGCGGTTTTCGCCGGCACGATTACCGGAATCTGCGGATCCACACGCTGACCGGACGCGCTGCCGGTTCCGTCGCTCCCGCTGCCCGCGGAATTCACGCTGGTTGTCATTGCGTCACCTGATACGTTTTCCCGAGCCGTGACGGATGCCACCCGATAGCCGCAGGCAACGCTATTTCTTCCATTTACGCCTCTCCTTGACGTCGATACGCGGTTCATTCACGACCCGAGAACATGGAACGCAGCGAAGCATCCTGTTGCCAACACGACACTTCGCCGCCGTGGAATAGTACTTCATGCCCCGCACGACCTGAATGCTGGCCGCCACATCAGGTCGACCAGGATGGTCCGAAACACCCGAAACAACAAGGCTCTCGGGCAAACCGCCAGATTCCGGACGAAAGACACGACGGCCCCTTCCAGCAATGATTCCCATTGTGTGTTTTCCAACTCTTATATAAGACATAAGACATTTGACGTTCCAGAGCATTGCGACTAGAATCGCGATCAAAGCAGTGCCTGGAACAGCCTCGGAGTGCCCGAAAGGCCTTCCCCCTGAAACGCCAATCTCAGCAGGTCCCCCATGCTAGAAAACTTTCGTGCTCACGTGGCCGCTCGCGCCGCGCTCGGTATTCCCCCCCTGCCGCTGACGGCTCAGCAGACCGCCGAACTGGTGGAATTGCTGGCGAATCCGCCGGCCGGCGAAGAGCAGACGCTGCTCGACCTGATCACCCACCGCGTGCCCGCCGGTGTGGACGAAGCCGCCCGCGTGAAAGCCGGCTTCCTGGCCGCCGTGGCCAAAGGCGAGACCGCCAGCCCGCTGATCTCGCGTGAGCGCGCGACCGAACTGCTCGGCACGATGCTGGGCGGCTACAACATCCAGCCGCTGATCGAGCTGCTGTCCGATGAAGCCGTCGCCGCCACGGCAGCCGACGCGCTGAAGAAAACGCTGCTGATGTTCGACCAGTTCCACGACGTCAAGGAACTGGCCGACAAGGGCAACGCGCACGCCCAGGCCGTGCTGCAAAGCTGGGCCGACGCCGAATGGTTCACCAGCCGTCCGGAAGTGCCGCAAAGCCTGACCATCACCGTCTTCAAGGTGACGGGCGAAACCAACACCGACGACCTGTCGCCGGCTCCGGACGCCACCACCCGCCCGGACATCCCGATGCACGCGCTGGCGATGCTGAAGAACGCGCGCCCCGGCATCACCCCGGAAGAAGACGGCAAGCGTGGCCCGGTCAAGTTCATCGAGTCGCTGAAGGAAAAGGGTCACCTGGTCGCGTACGTGGGCGACGTGGTCGGCACCGGCTCCTCGCGCAAGTCGGCCACCAACTCGGTGCTGTGGTTCACGGGTGAAGACATCCCGTTCGTCCCGAACAAGCGCTTCGGCGGCGTGTGCCTGGGCGGCAAGATCGCCCCGATCTTCTACAACACGATGGAAGACGCCGGCGCGCTGCCGATCGAACTCGATGTGTCGCAGATGGAAATGGGCGACGTGGTCGAACTGCGCCCGTACGAAGGCAAGGCGCTGAAGGACGGCGCAGTGATCGCCGAGTTCCAGGTCAAGTCCGACGTGCTGTTCGACGAAGTGCGCGCCGGCGGCCGCATTCCGCTGATCATCGGCCGTGGCCTGACCGCCAAGGCGCGTGAAGCGCTGGGCCTGGCCCCGTCGACGCTGTTCCGCCTGCCGCATCAGCCGGCCGACAGCGGCAAGGGCTTCTCGCTCGCACAGAAGATGGTCGGCCGCGCGTGCGGCCTGCCGGCAGGCCAGGGCATCCGTCCGGGCACGTACTGCGAACCGAAGATGACCTCGGTGGGCTCACAGGACACCACCGGCCCGATGACCCGCGACGAACTGAAGGACCTCGCGTGCCTCGGCTTCTCGGCCGACCTCGTGATGCAGTCGTTCTGCCACACGGCCGCTTATCCGAAGCCGGTGGACGTGAAGACGCACCAGACGCTGCCGAACTTCATCAGCACCCGTGGCGGCATCGCGCTGCGCCCGGGCGACGGCGTGATCCACTCGTGGCTGAACCGCATGCTGCTGCCCGACACCGTCGGCACCGGCGGCGATTCGCACACGCGCTTCCCGATCGGCATCAGCTTCCCGGCGGGTTCGGGCCTGGTCGCGTTCGCGGCCGCTACCGGCACGATGCCGCTGGACATGCCGGAATCGGTGCTGGTCCGCTTCAAGGGCAAGATGCAGCCGGGCGTGACGCTGCGTGACCTGGTCAACGCGATTCCGCTGTACGCGATCAAGCAAGGCATGCTGACGGTGGCCAAGCAAGGCAAGAAGAACATCTTCTCGGGCCGCATTCTCGAAATCGAAGGCCTGCCCGACCTGAAGGTCGAGCAAGCATTCGAACTGTCGGATGCATCGGCCGAGCGCTCGGCCGCCGGTTGCTCGGTGCACCTGAACAAGGAACCGATCATCGAATACCTGAACAGCAACATCACGCTGCTGAAGTGGATGATCGCCGAGGGCTACCAGGACCCGCGCAGCCTGCAGCGCCGCATCCAGGCGATGGAGCAGTGGCTGGCCGACCCGCAACTGCTGTCGCCGGATGCCGACGCCGAGTACGCGGCTGTCATCGAGATCGACCTGGCCGACATCCACGAGCCGATCGTCGCGTGCCCGAACGATCCGGACGACGTGAAGACGCTGTCCGACGTCGCCGGTGCGAAGATCGACGAAGTGTTCATCGGCTCGTGCATGACCAACATCGGCCACTTCCGCGCCGCGTCGAAGCTGCTGGAAGGCAAGCGCGACATCCCGGTCAAGCTGTGGGTCGCGCCGCCGACCAAGATGGACCAGAAGCAGCTGACCGAGGAAGGCCACTACGGCGTGTTCGGCACGGCCGGTGCACGCACCGAAATGCCGGGCTGCTCGCTGTGCATGGGCAACCAGGCACAGGTGCGCGAAGGCGCGACGGTCATGTCGACGTCGACCCGCAACTTCCCGAACCGCCTGGGCAAGAACACGAACGTGTACCTCGGCTCCGCGGAACTGGCAGCGATCTGCTCGCGTCTGGGCAAGATCCCGACCAAGGACGAGTACATGGCCGACATCGGCGTGATCAACGCCAACGGCGACAAGATCTACAAGTACATGAACTTCGACCAGATCCAGGACTTCAAGGAAGTGGCCGACACCGTGCAGATGTAATCGGGCTGTCGGGCTGCGGCGTGTTGTTCGCGTCGCAGCACCGCACGGAATGGCGCCGCAGGATGAATGCCTGCGGCGCCATTTTTTTTGTGCAGCGCTGGAGGGAGCCGCTTGGCAGGCTTTCGAAAAGGAACGTCGCTAAACGCCGCCACGGCTGATATACAGTTCGAGGATGACGTAAAACGATCGCGCCCCGTTCGCTCGCTTAACGCAAATCTCCAACGCCCGGGATACTTCAACATCCATTTCGCCCCGCCCTTCTTCAGCCATGACTATCGCGTTCGAATCACCCGATCAGCCTGACGTGATCGCCCTCATTGCCGAGCTGGACGCTTACCAGGACTCGCTGTACCCACCAGAGAGCCGACACGCGCTCGACCTCGCGTCATTGAAGCAACCCAATGTCCTGTTTGCCGTTGCGAGGGATGGTACGGGCCACGCAATCGGCTGCGGAGCGATCGTCCTCTACCCTGAATTCGGCGAACTCAAACGCATGTACGTCAACCCTCGCGGACGCGGGCAAGGCATCGCCAGGAAACTCCTGGCTCTGCTCGAGTCGCGGGCAACAGGTTCCGGCTGCAAGTTGCTCAAGCTCGAAACCGGACCGTACCAACCAGAGGCGCTGGCGCTGTATGCGTCAGCCGGCTATGAGCGCCGGGGACCGTTCGGCGATTACGCGAACGACCCGCTGAGTGTGTTCATGCAAAAGCACATCGCGGCCTGACGCCTGGTTACGCGCGGACGCGCGATAACAGCCGGCAAGGTCCGATCAGGCGCACTTCGAGGGCCCGGTGCTTTCCTGCTCGCCCGATAATGGTCAGGATAACGATGTACACTCCCGGTACGTCAGGTGGATCGTGTGCGTTTGCGCGGCTTCACCAGTCTTTCCACCGCGCCCTCGGTAACGCTCTTGAATAGCGCGACGTTGCCATAAGCCCGCGTAGCAAGCATCGCACCGTAGACCAGCGACACGAGCGTCGCAGCCTCCGTCTGAACCGACGCATCCAGTTTGATGAGGCCGTCCTTCACCCCCGTCGCGAGCACCTGCTCGAGCCACGAAGCAAGGTTGTCGAAGAACGTTTTCACCACTTGTGCCACTTCGTCAGGCAGCGCAGGGAGTTCGGCGCCAAGCATGCCCGCTACGCAGAACGGCGCACTGTCGTCCGCAATGCAGCGCTCCCAATGGCCGATGTAGGCGCGCAACTGCGCAATGGCGTCGGCGCCGCTCGCCTGAAGCGCCGCCATGTCCGCGTCAAACGCGTCCCGCCACTCGTTCAACACGGCGATCACGAGATCTGTCTTAGCGGGAAAGTGGTGGTGAATGCTCGCCTTGCGGATGTCGATCGCCTCGGCAACGTCGGCATAGCTGAACCCGCTATAGCCGCGACGCATGATGAGTTGCCGTCCCGCTGCAATGATCCTGTTGGCCGTGAGGTTGCCTGTTACTGTCATTTGCCTACCATCTAGTCGGTTGATTTGTCGACAGTCTACGCGTGGCGAGGCCCAAATTCCAGCCTCGAGGATCTTCTTGCATTCCAGCCATCCTACTAGTAGGATGGCTGTCATCGAACAGGCGATGTCCTGTCGAGTCCCCGGTTACCTCACACTCTGGAGCACGAAAATGAAGACTTCCTCATACGTTACCCGCATCGCCGCCGCCGTTGCCCTTTCCGCCGCCGCGCTCGGCTCGCAGGCTGCCACGGCCGCGCCGGTCAAGAACATCGTCCTCGTCCACGGGTACTTCGCCGACGGCTCGGGCTGGCAGGCCGTGTCGAAGATTCTCACGCGCGACGGCTACAAGGTCGCCGTGGTGCAGGAACCGGAAACGTCATTCGACGACGACGTGAAGGCCACCACCCGCGTTGTCGATGCGCAGGACGGTCCCAGCATCCTCGTCGGCCACAGCTACGGCGGCGCGGTGGTGACCGAGGCCGGCAACGACGGCAAGGTCGCGGGTCTCGTCTACGTGGCCGCGTTCCAGCCAGACACGGGCGAGACCCCGCTCGAGCTGACCAAAAAGATGCCGCCCGCGACCAAGGCCATCAAGGCGACTGACGACGGCCATCTTTACATCGATCCGGCCAATTTCCATGAGGATTTCGCCGCCGATCTGCCCGCCGCCGAAGCCAGCTTCATGGCCATCTCGCAAGTCACGCCCGCCGCGCAATCGTTCGGCGTTCCGATCACGCATGCCGCGTGGAGAACGAAGCCGAGCTGGGCTGTCGTGGCGAGCGCGGACCGCGCGATCAATCCCGATCTGGAACGCTTCATGACCCAGCGCGCCGGCAGCAAGACGATCGAGATCAACTCGAGCCATGTCGCCTACATGTCGCACCCGGCCGAAATCGCGAAGCTGATCGAGCAAGCTGCAGCACAGTCCGGCAAGGAATGACGACCGTGACCTGCCGCCTTCGGCCCTCGTATTGGTCGAGGCGGCTCGTATTACTCGCGCAGGCCGTCACCGTTTCCGCGCACCCGCACGCTTGTCGTCATCGTGTACCTGCACCTTGCCACCGCCTGCCGCGCGGCTCTTCACATGATCGATGAACGCGCGCAGCTTCGGCATGACCTGCCGGCGGCTTGGATAGTAGAGAAACACGCCCGGTTTCACCGGCGCGAACGGCTCCAGCACATGCACCAGTTTTCCGGTTCTCAACCCTTCAGAGGCAACCGGCTCAGGTAGCTGGGCAAGGCCGATGCCTTCGATCGCCGCGCCAAGCAGGGTGGGAAAGTCGTTGGCGATGAAGGGGCCGGATACGGCGATCTCAATGGCCTCGCCATCGTCGTTGAATGACCATGGCGCGAGCGCGCCGCTGGAGCGACGCCATCGCAAGCACGCGTGCTGGCGCAGATCGTCGATGTGCGTGGGTCGGCTGCGTGCAGCGAAGTAGGCAGGACTACCGACGACGATGAGACGGAACGGGGGTGTCAACGGTACCGCGACCATGTCGGCGGCGACGAACTGGCCGAGCCGGATGCCGGCGTCGAAGCCTTCCGCCGCAAGATCGATCAGCTTCTCGTTTGCGGCAATCTCCACCTCGACCTCGGGATTGGCCTTGCAGAAGGAGGCGATCAATGGCTCCAGCAGGATCGGGACGACCGCGCGCGGCACCGAGAGGCGCAACAGTCCTGCGGGCCGCTGGCCGAGTCCGCGCGCGACCTCGCTGGCGGCGACAAGCTCCTCGAACGCAGGCTTGGCGCGCGAAAGAAAGCGTTCGCCGGCTTCGGTCAGGCCGACGCTGCGCGTGGTGCGTATGAACAGCGCTGCGCCGATGCGCGCTTCGAGTGCACGCACCGCCTGACTGATGGCCGACGGCGTCACACCGAGTTCCGCGGCTGCCCTGCGAAAACTGCGATGCTGCGCAACGCACAGGAACACCTCCACGCCATCGAGTGCGCCCTGCCTGACTGTGAAGTTCTGCTTCATAGCCTGTCAACATTGTGATGAATAGTCGCTCGCGCGAGACGATGGTACACCTGTCACCTGCAAATCACGCGTGGAGGAACTTGCAATGACTGATGCACTTGATGGCGTGCGCGACCACTATCGCGCGACCGGCCTCACCGAGCGGCTGAAGAGCGTGCTCGCGCCCCTTGGGCCGGACGATCAGCCGCTCGCACCGCAGCAACTGGGCGCGCTCGACCAGTTTCACACCCGCGGTCTTGCTGCCACTGCCGAGCTTGCCGAATTGGCGGCGATCACCGCCGACATGTCGGTACTGGACGTGGGTTCGGGCGTCGGCGGGCCGGCCCGTTTTCTGGCTGCAACCTATGGCTGCCGCGTGACCGGCATCGACCTCAGCGAACCGTTCGTGGATGCCGCACGCTATCTCACGCGGCGCACCGGGCAGAGCGAACAGGTATCGTTCCATGCCGCCAGCGCGCTGGATCTTCCGTTCGACGGCGACCATTTCGACGCCGTGTTGCTGCAACACGTCGCGATGAACATCGCCGAGCGCGCACGGCTTTACCGGGAGATCCAGCGCGTGCTGAAGCCTGGCGGCAGGTTTGCGACGTTCGACGTCGTCGCAAACGGCAGCGAACCGTACTATCCCGTTCCGTGGGCGCGAACGCCGGCAACCAGCTTTCTGCTGACCGCCGATGCGACGCGCGAGGCGATCGAACAAGCCGGTTTCCGCACGCTGGCATGGCAAAACGACACCGAGGCCGCGAAGGACTGGATCGTCCAGCTGCGTGCGTCCGGGCCGCCGCCGTCGCCCAATCTCGGCGTCGTGATGGGGCCGGACTTCGCGCAGCTGTTGGCCAACCTGGGGCGAAATCTCATGGAAGACCGGGTCGGCATCCTCACCGCGGTGTTCGAGGCCTTACCCACGAACACTCGAGCTCACCTGGAAAACCGCTGATAACGACCGCAGCACCCGTTTCCGCTGGTCTCGTCCCGCTGCGCCCCGCCTGGCGCAGCGAGCTCAACACCTGACAGGAGGCAACATGTCACCGGCGCTCATTTTTCGGTTGCATCTCGTTCTGGGGTATGTCGCGTGGCTGCTCTGCTTTCGCGCTTACGCGTGGCCCAGGCTCAAGTCGATGGACGCGTTCGAAGCGCAACGCGTGATTGCCACGTTGCACAGTTTCCGATTCTTCGGGCTGGTCTTCATCCTGCCGGGCGTTGTCGGTGCCCAACTGCCGGCGAGCTTCGCCGTGTTCGCTGCATATGGCGACTTCGCAACGGGCGTGCTGGCGATGCTCGCGCTATTCATCGCACAAATGCGGGCACAAATGGAGGCACGAATGCGCGCGCTGTTCTGGTTGTTCGTCGTCGCGTTCAATGTCGTGGGCGCAACCGACCTCATCGTCGACTACTACCACGCTACCCTGGCCGATCTTCCTTCGCGTGCGGGAGAGCTGGGCGCCATGTATGTGATTCCGATCATCTACGTGCCGGTGCTGGCGATTACGCATGTGGTCGCCTTCTATCTGATGCTGCGTCGTCAGCCCAAGGCGGCGCCGAGCTATTGATCGTTCCGTCCGTCGGCCGCACCCGGTGACGACGTATCACCCGGCCGTCGTTGGCGCGACTCGTCAGCGATGGTCGCGGCGATATGTGCCGCGTCCTCCCCGACGCCCATCAGGAAAGTCGATTTTCGCTTGTAGAGCCATGGCAGGCCAAGGAAGTACAGCCCCGGCACTTCGGTGATGCCGCGTCTGTGAACGGGCGCGCCGGCCGCGTCGAACACCTCGGGCACCTTGATCCACCCGAAGTCGAAGCGGTAGCCGGTGGCCCAGATCACGCTGCCAATGCGATCCGCGCGCGCATCGAGCTGCGGTGGCGAATGAAACACCGTCCGGGCAGGAACACGGGGCTTGTCGGGGGCTGGCTCGACGTCGAGGCCATCGGTTCGCGCGACATGCGCATCGATCCTCGCCACGAACGCTTCCAGGCTTCGATCGCCGCCGCGCAGATGGGTCTCCAGGTCGTCAGCGAAATGCAACCGCCCATCACAGGTCTTCTGGAGATGCCCGAGAAGAGACAGGCCACGCGCGGCTGACTGGCGCAGGTCGACGTCGTAACCGCCGTGCACCCCGGTCAGCAACGCCGCTGGCATCCGGCATTCCGGGGGCAGCTCGGCAGCGGTCTCGTCGAGCAGGCCAAGCTCGCGACGCCACCAGAATGCATCGCGGCCCCGATAGCGTCGCGGCGAACGTTGATGCCGGCCAACGCTGAGGTAGGTGCGCCGTCCAGCGTCGAGCAACTCGTCGGCGATCTGGCACCCCGACGCACCCGAGCCAATCACGAGCACGGCGCCTTCGGGCAGCCGGTCCGGATTGCGATAGTCGCCGGCGTGGATCTGCATGACCTCAGGGGGAAGGCCTCGCTGCAGAAGCGGGACGCACCCATATTGATACGGGCCTGTGGCAACGACCACGTTGCGCGCTCGCAGCTCGCGCTGCGGCGTGACGAGCCGGAATCTCGTCGATCGGTCACCCTCTCGACGCAGTGTCGTTACCTCCGTGTTGCAACGCACCGGCGCACGAATCGCTGCCGCATAGTGCTCGAGAAATCGCCAGACCTCGCTGCGATGCGCGAAGGCGTCGGGCGGACCTCCTGTGTATGGCGGCTGGC
Source organism: Burkholderia sp. Ac-20353 (assembly GCF_017104785.1). Taxonomy (NCBI): domain Bacteria; kingdom Pseudomonadati; phylum Pseudomonadota; class Betaproteobacteria; order Burkholderiales; family Burkholderiaceae; genus Burkholderia; species Burkholderia sp. Ac-20353. The sequence continues at coordinate 23,419 of NZ_JAAGPL010000006.1, forward strand.
CCGGCAGTTCGATGCTCCAATTCGGGAACTGGAAATACAGCGAGTCCCAGCGCTGCGAGTGCCAGCGCTCGGCGATGCGCGCTCGCTCGAGCACCAGATGTTCGCAGCGGCGCTGACTCAGATGCCAGCTCAGCGCAAGGCCGGCCTGGCCTGCGCCGATTACGACAGTCTCGATGCTTTCCATGCGACCGCGCCTCCCGTCCCCCACTGGATGATTGCAAGTCAGGCACGTTGAGCTTGCCTGGATGCCACAGCGGCAACGCGTGGCAACTCGGCATATCGAAGAAATCGTTTGAGTGTCCGGTGTGCGGCTGACGCATCGCTTTTGAGAGAACGTTAGAACGCGGCTCACCTCACCGCAAGCCTTCACGCTCAAAGCCGGCGCCGCGCGATTCCTCATTCCGCGATCGCCCACAATGCCCGGCGCGCAATTCGCGAAATCTATTCGTCTGAAAAATAGATGTGCGATGCCATTCCGAGCGGCCAAATTTCTCTATTCCACATATGAAAATTGCACAACGTGCATTGTTGCCTGCGACCCTTTCAGCGATTCTCGCGAAAATGTAAAGGTCGTGACGCGTCGATCCGCGCCCGAATCGAAATCGTGACATTACGCTGCCCGCCTGCTCGCGGGAACCGCGCCAGGGTCGGCCCCCTTTGTCTACCCCATTCATCGCACGTAACCGTCTTTGCATTTCGTAACAAGTCGGGTTGATTCGATGAGGCCTCCTACCGTAAATTTTGCCTGTCGTCCGGCGGCATCCGGCAGTTGGGCGATGTTTCATTCTGCATATCACGACATGCCGGGTACCTGGATGGCCAGCCATCCGACAATGCAAGTCTGCGCGCCATGCGGACTTGATCAAGCGGTCGAACTCGCAACGGGTTTCGATTCGACGACATGCAGCCCGATAGGATCCGACGCGCCGTAATGGGCTCGCCGAGTTGTTCCTGTCATGCCGGACTGGAGCCGGCTTGACAGAGGGATTCGTCTTCGAATTTTGATGTTTGCGTCGCAGTCCTAATGTATTGCGCGGCATCGCCCTGATTTGCGACGGTATAACTTGACTTTGCGCAACGCGCGAAAAAGGACAGAAAATGGAATTCGTAAGAATGGGAATCGTCTTTGTTCATCTCATAGCCTGCTGTGTCGCGATTGGTCTCGTGCTGACCAGTGACATCGCGATGGTCAAGCGGCTTTTGAATTCCGACGCACGTGCCGATCTTGCCCAGGTCCACCTGCCCAGTCTGCAGCGCACCGTCACGTTGGCGCTGACGGTGCTCTGGATCACCGGCATTGCGATCATTGCGTTCGATATGCGGACCCAGGGTCTCACGTATCTCCACAATCCCAAACTGCAGGCCAAGATCGGCATCGTCGCGCTGCTGACCTTCAACGGCATCGCTTTGCACTCCATGGTCCTCCCGGCATTGGAGAAAGCGGGGTCCCTGCTGAAGCTCTCCTTCGAACGACGCATGGTTGCCATTTTCGCGGGCGTGGTTTCCGCAGTCTCGTGGTTCTATGCGGCAATGCTGGGCGTCGGGCGGCCGTTGAGCTGGAAGTACTCGTTGGTCCAGATCCTGGCAGCTTACCCGGCGCTGATTGCCGGCGGAATCGCCACCATGTTGTTGATCACGGCGCTGGCGAAATCCCGGGCGCCCCTTGAACGGCGCAACACCGAAAAGGTCGCGGCCTATTGATCGCCGACACCCGACGGATGCGTACTGCGCGCTCGCAGCAGTACGCATCCCGTCGTCGCACAATCCGCGCTTTGGCGAGCGTGGGATCCCGAATTTTCAGGTGCGGGCAAGCGCTCGCTCAAACGGCCGCGCCTCGGCGGGCAGCGGACGTCAATTCGCCAGTCACTTTCTCTGTTGCATCGGCCGCTGCCGCTTGTGTTCGTCACCTCCCTGCCTAGACTGAAAAGTACCGTAGGTGGCTGCTTGAGCGGCAACCGGCTGTCCGGAATCAGCAGACAACCGACGCTCGCGCCGCTCGCGCCGATTGCGCCGATTGCGCCGACCAGGAGACAGTGTGAAACGCTGCAATACGAGGGGCGGACTGAGCATCGCATCGAGACTGGCGCGGGATACCGCGGCAGGCGCGGTTCTGCTCGCGTCATTCGCGTTTTGCGCGTCGGCGTATGCGCAGCCCGTTGTCACAGGGCCGCTCGTGATCACCGGGTCGCTCGTCGTCCTCGGGCCGGTGACCGTCGATGACTCGCTGACGGTGGCCGGTGACATCTACGCGCGCGGTCCGATCACGGCGGCCTGGATTGAACGGATTCCGCCCGACGATCCCGCCGTACGCAGGCGCCGCGGAGAAAACACGTTTCATGGCCCGCTCACAGTGCATGGCCCGCTGATCGTACACGGCGATCTGGAAGCGCACGGCCCGATCACCGTCGGCGGCCCTGCCGGTGCCGTCGGACGCGTGGATGCCGAGGGCCCGATTACCGAGCGCCGTTGAACGCGCGTCGTTCGCCGCCTGCGCCCCCTATTCCGCGACTCCTGCCGCTCGCCGCAGGAGACTCATTGGGCCCACGTGCTCAACGGTTCGCATTTGCGCGTCATCCCGGACAAACAACGAGCCGGCGAACCCCAAAGCATTGACCGGGATGCCTTCGACGATTTCGGCGGATCTCGGCACCAGCAGCATCCCCGCGGACATCACCAGCAGGTTGTACGGTGCCGATTGGCGCAACCCGCCATCTCCATCGACAGCCTGTATGCCGACCGTATCGAGCAATGCACGATAGCGCTCGCACGCGGTGCATGCCGTCTGATGCGTGGGTGCCGCAAGCACATCGAGTGGCGCAAACGCGTGTGCAAAATCGAGACCAGGGACCGTGCCAATGACACCGGCGATTCGCGCCGACTCCAGCAACGGGCCGATCGGCAACGCCGGACCACCGTCGGCGAACGGCAGCGGCACGAGCTGCAGGTGCTTGTGGGGCTGGCTCGCGCCAGCGCCTGCGCCGCCATTGTAGAAACCCACACTCTCGAACTCCGCCATGCAAGCGAGCAGCGCGGCGAAGTCCGCGACGGTCAACAACGACTCCTGCGGCTCGAAGCAGCGGGTGACGATCAGCAGGTGATGCTCGATGACGTTGAACTTGTTGAGCAACGCCACATGGGTATCGGAGATATCCGCGACAAACAGATCAGGGTCGTACGGCAGGAACGGATTGCCACCGGCACTGCCGGTGCCGCGTGTTTTTGCTTGGTCCTTGCGAGCCAGGCTCGACACCTGGCGGACCAGAAACCTCACGCCGCCGTCCTCGATCGACGACTGGACGGTTTCGATCGGGAACAACGCGCGTCGTTGCAGCGCGTGCGTCGTTCGCTGCACGATGGTCGGCCAAAGCGTGCCGGGCTGAACAGGTGAAGGGCGCATGGTCCGTTTTCGCTGCCACCGCAGCATGAATTCTCCGGCAGGCGCACTCAACCGGCGACGTCTTCGCCTGACGCGCCGTAATGGACCGCCAGCCAGACCGTCGGCGTGCCAGGATCGGTCCACTCGACCCGGTGGCGGCAATGCGCCGGGATGTCGACGAAGTCGCCAGGATGCAACACGCGTGCCGTTGGCTCATTCTCGAACAACAAGCTTGCGGAACCTTTCAGCACGACGACCCATTCGCCGTGGGGCTGACAGTACCAGAACCCCGGGGGACTGGCCTGGCCGGTCGAAATGATGCGTTCAATCCGTAAAAACGGCCTGCGGAGCAGATCTTCAAACGTCTCTCGTTCCGCCTGATCAACGGCGCGAGGATATTCCGCGAACAGATTGGTCAGCATGAACGGCCCACCCCCTGCTTCGAGAAAGAAACTGACGCCGGCAGCCGCGAAACCCCGATACCGCGCGTCTGCAAACGGCGTGCATCGATCAACGTCCGGTGCCTGAATCGCATCGATCGAGTTTACGGACAGCCTGCGTTTTCAGCAAGCTCGCGCGCCACGATCGAATGGAATCCGAAACAACAGCAGGCTTAGTTTCATAAATCGGCAAAGTGTCGCGGCACGGTGAAACGAAGACGGCAAGACAGCCCCCGTTTCATCAGATTCATTTCCCGATCCGCCGAATTTCATCCTACGATTGAGACGAGCACCTTCCTTTCGTCTGCGACCGGAGGTTCATAGAATCATGAACAACGTTGCTCGATCGATTCCGGGATTCCGCTATTGGCTTGTGCGATCGATCGATCGCATCTCGTGGCAAAAATGGACGCTCTGGGTTGCCGCATTCGCCGTCGCCGGCTGCACGTCGCTGACGCCGGCACCAGACAGCACCGCGTCGTCGAACCCTGCGCAAAACCGATGCGTCGGAACCATCGAGCCGCCCTACGGGCTCGAGCAGACCAGCAATCCCACGTTGCTCGGCCGAGCAGTCGGGCAGACGGATAAAGGCGGGTTGTGCGAGGGGAACGTATTCAAGGTCACACAACCGCTTACCGTCTACCGGGTATGGGATTCGAGCAAGACGTGGAGCCAGTACGGAAACTGGTGGAGCTTCAACCCGCCGGCCGGGCCGACCGACACCTATCGCGCGAAGAACGAGATCTGTCCGAGTTGGAGCCGTCTCGATCGGGTCACGCAATGCCGCCTGAAGGTCGGCTCCGAGATCGTCATCGGCCCCGGGCAAAGCGCGCAGTGCAGCGCGAGCGACAACAACATCAGCTATCCGCCGTCACCCGCGACGCAAGTGTTCGTTCCGAACGACGGCGCCGCCGACGACGACAAGCGGAGCGTGACCGACTGCCTCGCAGAAATCGCGTGGCCTTAGGATGACGGCCTGACGTGTCGAACCCGCTGCCCGGTGGCAACGTGAACGCCTACGGCCACCGTCACGCGTCGCTCGACCGTCGCGCAGGCGGTTGAGGATTGTTTGCCGGATTGGTGTCGAACCTGACCACGCGCTCGATTCCGTCATGGCCGACCAGCGCGAGCAGCTCCGATTCCAGCGGATCGGCGATCTCCCTTTCGTAGACTTCCTCACCGTCGACATAGACGGTGAAGGACCGCAGGTATCGGGACTTTTTCTCCGGATTCGCGATCGTCTCCCGCGTCCATTCATACAGCGGGTACTTTTCCGGGCCGCATCGTTCTGCTTCGCTCACATAGTCAGCGAAAGCGTCGAACTGGCACTTCAACGATGCGTTGTGATTTCGCAGCACATCGCGAAGCGGCCCGAACGACGTGCACGCGGGGTCACCGCGCAACGTTGCGCCAAGCTCCGCCGATACTGCGATCCTGAGCTGAAATTGCCAAGTGTCTGCCACGATGTTTGCCTCGCTGTCGCAGGGATTCGATGGGACTTTGCCATGAATGCGGAAGGCATTCCATCCGGCAGAATACATGGCCGGTCGCATCGGGCCGCACGCTCGGGCGAGACCGCCTGCGCACGAAAAGCGTCCTGGGGGCCAGCACCGGCCCGTTATTAGCGGAAGCAGGTCCTTTTAGCACGTGACATGCAGAATCGCATTGGTTTCCCGCGTGTGCTCCTTCAGTCGCGCAATCGCTTCCTCCGTCGGCACGATGACCAGTTCGACATTGCGGCGCTCGGCCTCCCGCTTCACCTGATCCATCACCGGCAACGCACCGGTGCCCGTGCCGATCACGAGGCGCCGGCAGTTCCACGGAATGTCCTCGGCCATCGACAGCGGCGTATGTCCGAACGTTTCGCGGAACGCCTTGGACGGCTTCTTCTTGCGTTTGCGAACCTGTCCGCGGTCGATCACGACATCATGCAGGTAAGTCACACCGTCTATGCGGATGGAACCGAAGGAAAATGCTTCGAAGCGCATGGTCGCCTCCACGCTCAAACGCCGACGCGGATCGGGATCCGCCTTCGGCCGAACGATGCACCGTATCGTTCGAACCGGCCGGCCACCGGTGTGCGGCACGTGGGACAGACACCGTCGTCCGTCAGCCGATAACGCTCGATTCGATACCAGTCGCGCACGATGAGCGCGCGACCACATCCGGAACAGAACGTGGTGTCGCCGTCGACGTCGTGAACGTTTCCCGTGTAGACATGACGCAGCCCCTCCGAAAGCGCGATCGCGCGTGCGCGGGTGAGCGTGGCGGGCGGCGTGGGGGCGACGTCGGTCATCCGGTAATCGGGATGGAATGCAGTGAAATGCAGCGGCACGTCGTCACCGAGCGCGTTCCTGATCCACTGCGCTTCCGCGCGGATTTCCGCGTCGCTATCGTTCTTGCCGGGGATCAGCAAGGTCGTAATTTCCAGCCAGACGCCGGTTTCGTGCCGCAGATATTGAAGCGTCTCCAGCACCGGCGCCAGGTGGCCGCCCGTGACCCTGACATAGAAATCTTCGGTAAACGCCTTCAGATCGACGTTGGCGGCATCCATGGTCGCGTAAAAATCGCGTCGCGCCTGCGGCCCCATATACCCTGCCGTCACGGCCACCGTCATGATGCCGCGGGCGTGGCAGCTGTCTGCCACGTCCATCGCGTATTCGGCAAAGATCACCGGGTCGTTGTACGTAAAAGCAACGCTCTTGCAGCCATACGCATCCGCCGCTTCGGCGATCGCGTCCGGGGTCGCAGCGTCGGCGAGCGTATCCATGTCGCGCGACTTGCTGATGTCCCAGTTCTGGCAAAACTTGCAGGCCAGGTTGCAGCCCGCCGTCCCGAACGAGAGCACGCTGGTACCGGGGTAGAAATGGTTGAGCGGCTTCTTTTCGATCGGATCGACACAAAACCCCGACGAGCGGCCATAGGTGGTCAGTATCATGCGGTCGTCGATCCGCTGGCGCACGAAACACGCGCCGCGCTGCCCTTCATGCAGGCGGCAGTTGCGCGGACACAGGTCGCACTCGATGCGCCCGTCGTCCAGGAAGTGCCAGTATCGGCCCGGGAAGAAGGATTCCTTCATATCGATGAAGCGCCGGATGCGTCGGCACTCCACGATCATTATCGACCCGATCGGAAGCGCTGCCCACTTCGGTATTCGCCGGGCAACGCACACGCCGAACGCGATCGTTGAACTCCGGTGTCGGCGGCATATAACACAAATTGCAGAGCGTGCCTTCTCTGCGCACGGGCTTGCAGGGCCACAGCCCGACACCCGCAGGCGCACCCGCCCTGTGCCGCCCCATATCGCGCGCGCTATTCGCCAGCAGTTGAAGAACAACTCCGGGCAACCCGCCGAACAGCGGAGGTGTCCGCGTACTCCCGCTCGCGCCCATCACGCGAACCGGCATGCGATTCGCACAGTTTCGCGAGCAGGCATTCGGATCAGCGAATTGCCCGAGAGAAGGACTCGGGCAACTGGCTCTGTGTCCAAGGAGTCGCGAAATGAAATCAGGTCTGACGTTGATCGCAGTCGGTGCTTTGCTTCTCGCGGCTGGCCTCTCGACCGCCAAGGGTGGGCGGGAGGTGCCGGCTTACATGCACGAGACAGTGCAGGATAGCGGTCGAAAGATGATGGAAGACAACGCCAACGCATCAGCGCAGGCGGTCACGGACATGTCTTATGGCGGCGTTCCCGAGACGGGAACCTCGTCAAGCGGCGCTCGCGACCGGTCTTGCGGGGCCGGATCGTCGTGCGCGTCGTATCGCGGCCGATAACGCTTGAAATCCGGCGTACGGCGTGGAAAGGCGGGCCGCTTGCGAGACGATGTCGCGACAGGCGGTCCGGCGCATACACATTGCGCTGACCGCAAACCAGCCACGCCGTCGCTGACGTAGCGAATCAGTGATGCCGGTCGATCAAACGGCCGGATGCACTGCGCGCGCCGCGTCGTACGCCCACTTGCCCCTCGCGCCACCTCTCGCTTCGCACCGATTACCCGCCGTCCGGCGAGCTTCCCGCGTTCTTTGATCCATGACATGAAGTGCCTGCTTAATTGTTTCCATTTGGTAGGCCATCGGGAACAATTGATCTGACGAAATCAACTTCAAACGCGGAATTCGACGAATTCAGTGTGGGTTTGATCGGCACGTTTCGCATGCGGGAATCGGCAAAAACGGCTCGATTCCTGAGCACGCGCAAATTCGGTCGTCACGAGCGATCGACAGCAAAACTGAACAATAAGGCGGGAAGCGCGATGAGAATCTTTGTCGAAAATCTCCAGCCTGAAGTCACGAGAGAAGAGCTTCAGGACTTTCTATCCCGGTACACCGGCCAGCAGTTCACCGATATCCAGTTCATCGGCCAGACGGGCTTGAGGCCCGGCGCGCTGATCGACGTCGACGGCGCGAACTGGAGCGTGCTCGCGGAAATCCGCCGACGCCTGGACGGCATGTACTGGAAGCGTCGCCGGCTCGGCATCTGGCTCTTTTCGTTCTGGGACCGCGTTGACGCCGCCGAGGCGCGGCGTCAACGCGAAGCCCGGACACAACCCGCACGGAGCGCACCGATGACGACGCTCCGCCGCTAGCGCCCGACACGGGCCCACCTCTTCGGATTTCCAACAACGCGCGTTCCGCCGGACCGCGCATGCCAGCGGCAAAACGCCGCGCTCCGCCACGCCGGTGGCAGCGCGATGGCCGCGTGCACGCCGCGTGTTTTGCGCGAACGCGAAGCGAGGAAACATCATGGCTGAAGTGACTCAAGATCAAGACGCCGCGGCCACACCCGCCGCCGCGCACAAACTCCGGCTCGGCGCGCTGACTGCGCTCGTGGTCGGGTCGATGATCGGCGGCGGCATCTTCTCGCTGCCGCAGAACATGGCCGCGACCGCGGAGGCCGGCGCGATCCTGATCGGCTGGGCAATCACCGCGATCGGGATGCTCACGCTCGCATTCGTGTTCCAGACCCTCGCGAACCGCAAGCCGCAGCTCGACGGCGGCGTCTACGCTTACGCGCAGGCCGGCTTCGGCGACTACATGGGCTTCTCGTCCGCGTGGGGCTACTGGATCAGCGCGTGGCTCGGCAACGTCGGTTACTTCGTACTGCTGTTCTCGACGCTCGGCTACTTCTTCCCCGTGTTCGGCGAAGGCAATACGCCCGCCGCGATCGCGGGCGCGTCGGTGCTGCTGTGGGCCGTGCACTTCCTCGTGCTGCGCGGGATCAAGGAAGCGGCGTTCATCAACCTCGTCACGACCATCGCGAAGATCGTCCCGCTCGCGCTGTTCATCCTGATCTGCGTGTTCGCGTTCAAGCTCGACGTGTTCCGCACCGACATCTGGGGCCACGCGCATCCGTCGCTCGGCTCGGTGATGACCCAGGTGCGCAGCATGATGCTCGTCACCGTGTGGGTGTTCATCGGCATCGAAGGCGCGAGCATCTTCTCGGCACGCGCGGAAAAACGCAGCGACGTCGGCCGCGCGACCGTGATCGGCTTTGTCGGCGTGCTGCTCATGCTGGTGCTCGTCAACGTGCTGTCGCTCGGCATCATGACGCAGCCGCAGCTCGCGAAGCTGCAGAACCCGTCGATGGCGGCCGTGCTCGAGCATGTCGTCGGTCACTGGGGCGCGATCCTGATCAGCGTCGGCCTCGTCGTGTCGCTCGTCGGCGCGCTGCTGTCCTGGGTGCTGCTCTGCGCGGAAATCCTGTTCTCGGCCGCGAAGGACCACACGATGCCCGCGTTCCTGCGCAAGGAGAACGCGAACCACGTGCCGGCGAACGCGCTCTGGATCACCAACGTGATGGTCCAGGTGTTCCTGCTGATCACGCTGTTCTCGCAAAGCACCTATCTGTCGCTGATCTATCTCGCGACGTCGATGATCCTGATTCCGTACTTCTGGTCGGCCGCCTACGCGCTGCTGCTCGCGGTGCGCGGCGAGACCTATGAAGCCGACCCGCGTCAGCGCCGCAACGACGGTTTCGTCGCCGCACTCGCCGTGATCTATGCGGTGTGGCTGCTGTATGCGGGCGGCATCAAGTACCTGCTGCTGTCCGCACTGCTCTACGCACCGGGCGCGCTGTTCTTCGCGAAGGCGAAGCGCGAGCTCGGCAAGCCGGTCTTCACCGCCGCCGAAAGGCTGATCTTCGCGGCGGTCACCGTCGCTGCGCTCGCGGCGGCCTACGCGCTCCATAGCGGGCTCCTCACCCTCTGACCGAAAAGGCAACCAACATGACCCATACCGTTCCTCAAGTCGGTGTCCATTCCGAAGCCGGCAAGCTGCGCAAGGTGCTCGTGTGCTCGCCCGGACTCGCGCATCAGCGCCTCACGCCGAGCAATTGCGACGACCTGCTGTTCGACGACGTGATGTGGGTGAACCAGGCGAAGCGCGACCACTTCGACTTCGTGTCGAAGATGCGCGAACGCGGCGTCGAAGTGCTGGAGATGCACAACCTGCTGACCGAGACCGTCAAGAACCCGGCCGCGCTGAAGTGGATCCTCGATCGCAAGCTCACGCCGGACAGCATCGGCATCGGCCTCGTCGGCGAGGTGCGCGCGTGGCTCGAAAGCCTCGAGCCGCGCACGCTCGCCGAATTCCTGATCGGCGGCGTCGCGGCGAGCGACATCCCGGGCGCCGGGCGCTCGCAGGTGCTCACGCTGTTCCGCGACTATCTCGGCAAGTCGTCGTTCGCGCTGCCGCCGCTGCCGAACATGATGTTCACGCGCGACACGTCGTGCTGGATCTACGGCGGTGTCACGCTGAACCCGATGCACTGGCCCGCGCGCCGGCAGGAAACGCTGCTCGTCACGGCGATCTACAAGTTCCATCCGGCGTTCGCCGACGCGCAGTTCGACATCTGGTACGGCGACCCCGACCGCGATCACGGGATGGCGACGCTCGAAGGCGGCGACGTGATGCCGATCGGCCGCGGCGTCGTGCTCGTCGGGATGGGCGAGCGCACGTCGCACCAGGCGATCGGCCAGCTCGCGCAGTCGCTGTTCGCGAAGGGCGCGGCCGAGCGCGTGATCGTCGCCGGCATGCCGAACTCGCGCGCGTCGATGCACCTCGACACCGTGTTCAGCTTCTGCGACCGCGACCTCGTGACGATCTTCCCGGAAGTCGTGAACCGGATCGTGCCGTTCACACTGCGCCCGAGCGACAACGCACATGACGGCATCGACATCGTGCGCGAGGACCAGCCGTTCGTCGACGTCGTCGCACAGGCGCTCGGACTCAACGCGCTGCGCGTGGTCGAGACCGGCGGCAACGATTTCGCGGCCGAGCGCGAGCAATGGGACGACGGCAACAACATGGTGTGCGTCGAGCCGGGCGTCGTGATCGGCTACGACCGCAACACGTATACGAACACGCTGCTGCGCAAGGCGGGCATCGAGGTGATCACGATCAGCTCGAGCGAACTCGGGCGCGGCCGCGGCGGCGGCCACTGCATGACCTGCCCGGTCCTGCGCGATCCGATCGACTACTGACACATGCATCGCGGCGCCCCGGCGCCGCGCCCCCCGACACCGAGTGGAGAAACCACATGAGCTTCAACCTGCACAATCGCAACCTGCTGAGCCTGATCCACCACAACACGCGTGAGCTGCGCTACCTGATCGATCTCGCGCGCGACCTGAAGCGCGCGAAGTACAGCGGCACCGAGCAGCCGCGCCTCGTGCGCAAGAACATCGCGCTGATCTTCGAAAAGACGTCGACCCGCACGCGCTGCGCGTTCGAGGTCGCCGCATACGACCAGGGCGCGAACGTCACGTATATCGACCCGACGTCGTCGCAGATCGGCCACAAGGAAAGCATGAAGGACACCGCGCGCGTGCTCGGCCGGATGTACGACGCGATCGAGTACCGCGGCTTCAGCCAGGAGATCGTCGAAGAGCTCGCCCATCATGCGGGCGTGCCGGTGTTCAACGGCCTCACCGACGAATACCACCCGACGCAGATGCTCGCCGACGTGCTGACGATGCGCGAGCACAGCGACAAGCCGCTGCACGACATCAGCTATGCGTATCTCGGCGACGCGCGCAACAACATGGGCAACTCGCTGCTGCTGATCGGCGCGAAGCTCGGGATGGACGTGCGGATCGGCGCGCCGAAGTCGCTGTGGCCATCCGCCGAGCTCGTCGCGCAGTGCGACGCGTTCGCGGCCGAAAGCGGTGCGCGCATCACGCTGACCGAAGACCCGCTCGAAGCGGTCAAGGGCGTCGATTTCATCCACACGGACGTGTGGGTGTCGATGGGCGAGCCGGTCGAAGCGTGGGACGAGCGGATCAAGGCGCTACTCCCCTACCAGGTGAACCGCAAGCTGATCGAATCGACCGGCAACCCGCGCACGCGCTTCATGCATTGCCTGCCCGCGTTCCACAACTGCGACACGAAGGTCGGCAAGCAGATCGCCGAACGCTATCCGCATCTGAAGGACGGCATCGAAGTTACCGACGAGGTGTTCGAATCCCCGCGCTGCATCGCGTTCGAGCAGGCGGAAAACCGCATGCACACGATCAAGGCGGTGCTCGTGTCAACACTCGGCGGCATCTGACGCGTTCCACGCGCACGGTGCGCGATCGCGCGCCGTGAGCACCTTCAAGGAGAAACACGATGCGTATCGTCATCGCATTGGGCGGCAATGCGCTCCTGCAGCGCAATCAGCCGATGACCGAGACCCAGCAGCGCGAGAACGTGAAGATCGCGGTCGCGCAGATGGCGCAGATCGCGCCCGGCAACGAACTCGTGATCGCGCACGGCAACGGGCCGCAGGTCGGCCTGCTCGCGCTGCAGGGCGCGGCCTACACCGCAGTCGCGCCGTACCCGCTCGACGTGCTCGGCGCGCAGACGGAAGGAATGATCGGCTACCTGATCGAACAGGAAATGGGCAACCTGCTGCCGCCGGACGCGCCGTTCGCGACGCTGCTCACGCAGGTCGAGGTCGATCCGGCCGATCCGGCGTTCGATCATCCGACCAAGCCGATCGGCCCCGTCTACGCGCGCGAGGAGGCCGAACGGCTCGCGCAGGAAAATGGCTGGCGCATCGCGCCGGACGGCGACCAGTTCCGCCGCGTGGTGCCGAGCCCGCGGCCGCGCCGCATCTTCGAAATCCGGCCGATCAAGTGGCTGCTCGAACGCGGCACGATCGTGATCTGCGCGGGCGGCGGCGGCATTCCGACGCGCTACGACGCGAACGGCAAGCTCACGGGCGTCGAGGCGGTGATCGACAAGGATCTGTGCGCGGCGCTGCTCGGGCGCGAATTGCACGCGGACCTGCTCGTGATCGCGACCGACGTCGACGGCGCGTATATCGACTGGGGCAAGCCGACGCAGTCGCTGATCGAGGCCGCGCATCCGGACGAACTGGAGCGCCTCGGCTTCGCGGCCGGCTCGATGGGGCCGAAAGTCCAGGCGGCGACCGAGTTCGCGCGCGAGACCGGGCAGGACGCAGTGATCGGCTCGCTCGCGGACATCGTCGCGATCGCAGAAGGCCGCGCCGGCACGCGCGTCAGCACGAAGGTCGACGGGATTCGGTATCGGAAGCCGCAATATCAGATATCGAAGTAAAGATAGAACTCCCACGGATGCGGCCGCAGCCTGACCGCATCGACTTCCCGCGTGCGCTTGTAATCGATCCAGGTCCGGATCAGGTCGTCGCTGAACACGTCGCCTTTGCGCAGGAACGCGTTGTCGGCTTCGAGCGCCTGCAGCGCGGCATCGAGCGAATCCGGCACCTGCCGGATGTTGCGCGCCTCTTCCGGCGGCAGATCGTAGATGTTCCGGTCGAGCGGATCGCCGGGATCGATCCGGTTTTCAATGCCGTCGAGACCGGCCATCAGCATCGCGGCAAACGCGAGATACGCATTCGCGGACGGATCGGGACAGCGAAACTCGACACGCCGTGCGTTCGGCGCATCCGAATACATCGGGATGCGCGCCGCGGCGGACCGGTTGCGCTGCGACATCGCCAGATTCACCGGCGCCTCGTAGCCGGGCACCAGCCGCTTGTACGAGTTCGTCGTCGGCGCGCAGAACGCCATCAGCGCCGGCGCATGCCGCAACAGGCCGCCGATGTACCAGCGGCACAGGTCCGACGTCAGCGCCCATCCGAGCGCGTCGTAGAACAGATTGCGTTCGTCGTCCCACAGGCTCTGGTGACAGTGCATGCCGCTCGCGTTGTCGGCGAACAGCGGCTTCGGCATGAAGGTTGCAACTTTGCCGTGCCGGCGCGCGACGTTCTTGCAGATGTACTTGTAGATCATCACGTTGTCGGCCATCCGCGTGAGCGTCGCGAACCGCATGTCGATCTCGTTCTGCCCGGCGGTCGCCACTTCGTGGTGGTGCACCTCGACCTGTACGCCCGCCTGCTGCAGCGTCAGCGCGATCTCGGATCGGATTTCCTGCAGCGTGTCCTGCGGCGGCACCGGAAAATAGCCTTCCTTGTAGCGAGCCTTGTAGCCGAGATTGCCGCCGCCGTACGCGCCTTCGTCGCGGCCCGTGGCCCAGTCGCCCTCGGCCGATTCGACGTAGTAGTAGCCGCTGTGCTGATCCTGTCCGAAGCGGATCGAGTCGAAAATGAAGAACTCGAGTTCGGGCCCGAAATAGCAGGTCGTCGCGATGCCGGTCTGCACGAGATAGGCCTCGGCCTTTTTCGCGACATAGCGCGGATCGCGCGAATACGGTTGCCGCAACACGGGATCGACGACGTCGCAGATCAGCGACAGCGTCGGCGTGCTGCAGACCGGATCGATGAACGCGGTGGCGGGGTCCGGCCTCAGCAGCATGTCCGACTCGTGGATCTCCTGGAAGCCGCGAATCGACGAACCGTCGAAACCGATTCCGGCTTCGAACAGGCCTTCGTGAACCTCGGGGAGCGTGATCGAGAAGTGTTGCCAGAGTCCGGGCAGATCGGTGAACTTCAGGTCGACGATCTGGATATTGTTCGCGTGCACCTGATCGATGACGTCGTTCACGCTTGCGGGACGGACGACGCGATAGCTGCCCGCATCGACCGATACGCCGGGAGGCGACCGGGGTGTTGCAGGTGCATTGGGCATGGACGTTCTCCTCTTCTGGCCCTTTGCCGATGATCCAGCCTGGGTTGGTCAGTGCGCGACAGCAACACGGATCCGCGCGCACCGGCGGTCAGTCAGTAATCCTTCCTCATGCCGGCCAGGCGGGCCTCGCCTGCATCCCTGGCTGCGGCCGCCGTGCCGAACGTTTCGTCCGACACGAACGCGCGCCTGACATTCTGCTCATCGAAATCGATGACCGAGATGACCCAGACAAACGCGCCCGCGTGCTCCGCGGTTTGCACGAAAGCGCGCAGGTTGCCGCTGGTTTCTGCATTCATGGCGATCTCCCGACAAAGAGTGAACGACTCGAACATTCAGATGAACCGGCACACCGGGCGGCCGCCGCCATTCCGGTTGCGCTTGAAACGTGGCGGACGCATGCGCGCGCCACGAGCGTGACAACGCCGCGCGTCGCGCCGGGACCGGATTGCATGCACATTGATTTTAGGCGTCAACCGTGCGTCGCGGACACGACCTGCCCGGTAATGTCTTCCACCACGCACTTGCGGAACGCCTGCGCGACGACCGCTGCGTGCACGCCGCCACTCGGATCGCGCCCCATTGCCTGAAGCGTTTCGGCGACCCACCCCGGACTCACGACATTCACGCGCAGCCGGCCTTTCAGCTCGAGCGCCGCCGCTCGGGCGAACGCTTCGACGCCGGCATTGACGATGCTCACCGCGGCGCTGCCCGGCATCGGGTGCTGGGCGAGCAGCCCGCTCGTCAACGTGATCGACCCGCCCGGCGTGATGCTCGCGATGCCGCAGCGCACCAGGTTCACCTGCCCCATCAGCTTGTTCGCGAGGCTGAACGCGAAGTCGCCGTCGGCAAGTGTGTCGAGTGGCGCGAACCTCGCGGTACCGGCCACGCAGACCACCGCATCGAGCGGCGCCGCATGCTCGTACATCGCGGCGATCGACGCCTTGTCCGAGATGTCCACCGCGAGGGTCGACCCTTTGCGGCTCGCGCCGATCACGTCGTGTTCCGCCGACAACAGGTCGACGATTTCCTTCCCGAGGAGCCCTGTCGCTCCGACGACCAGGATGCGCATACATCCTCCTATACTCACAGGTGGACGAACTTCCATTCTGTCGCTGCGCCCGGGCAGATGCAATGCGAGCATGCCGGTTCGCCCATTGACGGGGCAACGTTGTTCCGGCACGTCGGGGAACGTCGTATGAGCGTGAACGATCGATTGCTCGAGACCCGGCTCGTCCGCGTGAGCGGACGGGTTCAGGGCGTCGGGTACCGCGAGGCCTGTGTGCGGCACGCACGCGTGCTGAACGTGACGGGCTGGGTGCGCAATCGGATGGACGGCTCCGTCGAGGCGATGCTTCAGGGCGCCCCGGCGCAGCTTGCCGACATGTGCGACTGGATGCGCGACGGCATGTCCGCCGCGCTCGTCGAGAAGCTGGAGATGACGGAGGTGGCGCCGCCGTTTGCCCGTTTCGACGCATTCGAGCGGTTGCCCACGCTGTAGCGCACCACGCTGCGCAACGCGACGACGCCAGATGGCCGCCGTCCGGCGCGCGGAACCGACCGGACAGGAGACAAGCAGATGGTTACTTCCATGTTACGCCAGGCCTCCTTGCTACTCGCCGGGCTCGCATGCGCGGGCTCGATGACGCTGGCGCAGGCGGCACCGATGACGTTTTCCGTGCCGCTCGCGGGCTCGCAGGAAGTCCCGCCCGTCCAGACCCAGGGCACCGGCAACGCCGACCTGACCTACGATCCGGACACCCGCGTCGTCAAATGGAACGTCACGTTCAGCGGCCTGTCGGGCGCCGCCACAATGGCGCACTTCCACGGCCCGGCTCCGGCCGGCACGAATGCGTCGCCGGTGGTCTGGCTGTCGCAGAAAGGCGCGATGTCGGCCGAGAGCCCGCTCACCGGCCAGGCGACGCTGTCGCCGGCCAACGCGCAGGCGCTGCTGACCGGCAACCTGTATATCAACGTGCACACCAAGGATCACCCGGACGGTGAAATCCGCGGCCAGGTGGTGCCGCCGAAGTGAAACTGAAAGGCAGCTGACATCCGGCGTTCAGAGATAGCGGGCTGCGCATTCGACGCGTGCCGCTCACTTTCGCGTTCCGGCATGGCTGCCCCCCATCGACTCGAGCAGCGGCCGCAGCGCGTCGAGCTCCGCGCCGAACCCGGCCCAGTCGCCCGCCTTCAGCCGTTCGATCGCGCGGTCGTAATGCGCGAGCGCGTCGCGGGCGCGCGCGTCTGCCGCGCCCGGCGCCGGCGCGGCCGCCTTCGCCGTCGCCGTCTCCTTGAACAGCGCCGCAAGGGCCTCGCTCAATGTGTCCTCCATCACGACGCGGTCGCCATACGCAGCGATCACGCGCTTCAATTCCGGGAGCTGCCCGGACGCCGCGCGCAGATAGAGCGGAGAAACATAGAGGATCGAGTTCTCGATCGGCACGACGACGAGATGGCCGCGGATCACGCGCGAGCCCATCTGGTTCCACAGCGAGATCTGCTGCGAGATCTCGGTGCTCTGCTGGATCCGCGCCTCGATCTGGAACGGCCCGTAGACGAGCTTTTCCTTCGGGAACGCATAGACGATCAGCTTGCCGTACTCGGGCGGATCGCAACGCGCCGCCAGCCACGCGATCATGTTCTCGCGCTGGCTCGGCACCATCGGCAGCATCAGCACGAACTCGGCGCGCGCGTCGCCCGGCAGGCGCATCATCGTGTAGTACGGCGGCATCTGCGTGCCGGACGCATCGCCACCGTCGATGTCGCTCAGCGAGCGCGGAAATTGCCACAGATCCTCGCGGTTGTAGAACACTTCCGGTGCATCCATGTGGTACGCGCGGTAGAGGTTCGCCTGGATCAGGAACAGGTCCTCCGGGTAGCGGATATGCTGCCGAAGGTCTGGCGGCATCGCGGCGAGCGGCTTGAACATGCCCGGAAAGATCCGCTGGTAGGCCCGCACGATCGGATCGGCCGGATCGCTGACATAGAAATCGACCGTGCCTTGGTATGCGTCGACCACGATCTTGACCGCGTTGCGGATGTAATTGCTGCCGTCGTCGACGCCCGGCGGCGCGTACGGGAACCAGTGGCTCGTCGTGTACGCATCCTGCATCCAGAACAGGCGCCCGTTACTCACGACGAGATACGGATCGCGGTCGAGCGTCAGGAACGGCGCTATCGTGCGGATCCGGTCGCGGATGTTGCGATGAAACAGGATCCGGCTGTCCTGCGTGACGTAATGGGTCAGCAGGATGTTGGGATCGTCGAACTGCCACGCGAACAGGCTGCGCCGCGCAACGCCGCCGATCGCGACGCCATCGCGCCCGCGATAGGTCGTGTAGATGTTGCCGTCCCCTTTCGGGTAGTCGAATTCGGGCACGCTGCCCTTCACGATCACATAGCCCTGCTCGCCCTCTCCAAAATAGAGCCGCGGTTCGCTGATCGCCGGCCCGCCGTCGGCGACGGGCGGAATGTCCCGCAGATACAACGACGGCAGGCCTTCCGTGGATTTCTCGGTGACGGGCGACATCACGACGCCGCTGCCGTGCGTGAACAGCAGATGCAGGTTCACCCAGGTCCGCGCGTTCCCCGCGAGCATCGACGGCTCCAGTTCGCGCGCCGACAGCAGCACCTGCCGGTAGCCGGATGCGAGCGGATAGCGGTCGATGTCGACCGCGAAGAACTTGTAGTAGGTGCGGATCTCCTGCAACTGCGCGTAGGTATCCATCAGCGGCTGCACGTCCCACAGCCGGATGTTGTCGATGGTCGCGCGATTCGCCTGCAGCGACGGGAGCGTCAGCCCCTGCTCGGCCGAGAACGGCAGCACCGCAATCTGCGCGAGGCCGTAGGCCTGCCGCGTCAGCGCGATGTTGTGCGCGATATAAGGCGTCTCCAGCTGCAGCTCGCTCGGCTTCACGTAGAAGCGCTGGAACAGCGCGGGATAGACAATGCCGAGCGCGAACGAACTGCCGAACACCAGCAGCGCGGCGGCGGCCGGCAACCGATAGCCGGGCCGGCGCAGGTTGGCCGCCAGCGCGGCGGCCGCCGCGATCGCCAGGCCGATGAGCAGCCATCGCACCGGCAGCACGACGTGGACGTCGGTATAGCCGGCGCCGACCACGACGCCGTTGTTGTCGTAGAGCAGCAGATAGCGGCTGAGCCACCACGACCATGCCTTCAGCAGGAAGAAGAGCGCGAGCAGCACGACGCCGTGCGTCGCGGCAGCGGACGAGAACCGCTTCGGCAACCGGCGCACGATGTCGCCGCGCACCCAGTAGACGCCGCCCGCGACGACCGCGCAGCTGATCAGCAGTTGCAGCAGCCAGTTCCTGATCGTGAGCAGGACCGGCAGCGAGAACACGTAGAAGCCGATGTCGTTGCCGAAGATCGGATCGCGCTGGCCGAACGGCACCTGATGCAGAAAGCGCAACGCGATGTCCCAGTGCGACATCGCGTTGCCGGCGATCACGAACGCGAGGAAACCGGCGGCCACGCCGACGACCAGGCGCCATGGAATTTGCGCCGCGAACTTTTCGGCGATCACCCTGATCACTTCGTCCGCACGCGTCGGCGGCTCGGTTTCCACTTGCCAGATGAACGCGGGCGTCGCGTAGCGATGCGCGAGCAGGCCCGATGCGCCGATCGTCGCCGCCGACACGACGAACACGACGACGAACAGCAGCACCCTCGTGAGCAGGATCGTCCAGAAAACTCCCGCGTAGCCGACCGACGAGAACCATAGCCAGTCGACCAGCACGCCGGTCACGCGTCCGACGGCGATCAGGAGGGCGATGACGATCGCGGCCACGATCGCATAGCGTCTCAGGCGCGGCGCGGAGGTCGGTTGCGGGCGCATCGAGGTTCCTTTGCCGGCGCGTCACGCGCAGCGGCTGCGACCGGACGGTTGTGCACTGCCGATCCGCCAGGATCGCGGCTGGCCGGATTCTTCATGCTACGCCTGTCGCCGGCGAACGGCCATCAGGCGTTATCCGGGAACGCGCCGAACAAGCGAAATGAGCGGATGACACGCGACGGATTCCGTGCTCGACGCGCCGGAACGTGATGCGACACAGCGCGCGTTCACGGTTTTGGGGACCGTTTGCACGCGCTTCGGCCGCGGATCACAATGGTCACGGGTGCGGCTTGCCGCGCCGGAACCGACGGCGGGACGGACGGAGGGCGACATGGACGATCCCCATGACCTGCAGCGCTTTGTCGACGCACAGGATCCCGTGTATGCGCAGGTCTGCGACGAGCTGAAGAGCGGGCACAAGCGAAGCCACTGGATGTGGTTCGTATTTCCGCAGATCGAAGGGCTCGGAGACAGCGCGATGGCGCAACGCTATGCGATCGCGTCACTGGACGAAGCCGACGCATATCTTCGGCATCCGGTGCTCGGCGAACGGCTGCGCGCGTGCACGCGGCTCGTCAACCATGTCGACGGCCGCTCGATCCAGGAGATTTTCGGCTATCCGGATTACCTGAAATTCCGGTCGTCGGTCACGCTGTTCGCGCAGGCGACCCGCGACAACGCGGTATTCATCGAGGCGCTCGACAAGTACTTCGGCGGCGAAGCCGATCACGATACGCTCGCGCGGATCTAGCTGCGGCGTGTAACGATCGTTCGCGTCGCATCGGTGTCGCGCAAGCGACTCGATGCGGTTGAATTGACGCGTCAGCTCTCCCAGACAACCGCCTTCCCCAGCTTCTCCCATGCGTCGGCGTGCGGCATGTAGTGCGCCTCGATTGCGCTTCGCCGAATCTTCAGTGTCGGCGTGAGCATCGCGTTGTCGACGGTCCATGCTTCGCCGACCACGACGACATATTGCAATCGTTCGTGGGATTCGACGGCGGCATTGATGCGTTCGCGCAGCGCATCGATCTCTGCGGTCAGCACCGCGCGATCGAGCGTTCCTGCCGCGATCGCGTCGTACGTCTCGGCCGACAGTTGCAGCAACGCGAACGGCATCGCACGACCCGCGCCCGCCACACATGCCGCTTCGACGCCGGCCAGGCCGAGCAGCTTCTGCTCGATCGGCTGCGGTGCGACGTATTTTCCTTTTGCAGTCTTGAAGATGTCCTTGACCCGTCCGGTGATCGTGAGGAAGCCATCCGCATCGATCCTGCCGAGATCGCCCGTGCGCAAGAAGCCGTCCGGCGTGGTCTGCGCCGCAGTGAGCTCGGGCAGCCGGTAGTAGCCGAGCATCTGCCCGGCGCTTCTGATTTCGAGTTCGCCATTCTCGGCAATGCGCGCGTCGACGCCGGGTTGCGGCTGGCCGACCGTGCCGGCGCGCACATGCCCCGGACGGTTCACGTACAGGAGCGCGCATTCGCTCATCCCGTAGCCGTCGAGCAATTCCAGCCCGATGCTGCGATACCACTGCATCAGATGCGGCGGCATCGGCGCGGTGCCGGTCACCACGATGCGCGCCTGATCGAGCCCGAGTTCGCACCGTATCCTGTGCTTGATCCGCGCGCCGACCCACGGCAGCGCAAACAGGCGCGGCTGCAGCGGCGCGGGGATTTTTTCGCAGACGCGAAGGTGGAACTTGTTCCACAAGCGCGGCACCGACAGGAAGAGGGTCGGCCGCGCACGCTTCAGGTCGTCGGCGAACGTTGCCAGCGAATTAGCAAAGAACACCCGGAACCCGAACCCGAGCGACGCGGCCTCGACGACGGCGCGCTCGGCCATGTGCGCCAGCGGCAGATAGGAAAATCCGCGCTCGTCCGACGTGAGGTTGAACCCGTCGATTTGCTGGATCGTCGGGAACAGCACGGCCATGCTGCCGTGGGAATGCATCACGCCTTTCGGTTCGCCGGTCGAACCCGATGTGTAGACGATCGTGCACAGTTCGTCGCGTGACGGCCGTCGCGCATCGACGAGCGGCGCATGCGCCGCCGTGATCTCCTGCCACTGCGGAAAGGCGCCGCGCGGCGAGAGCGGCAGGCCGAGCATCGGCAGGTCTGGCGGGAGTTGCGTACGGATGTTCGGCCAGTTGTCGCTGACACCATCGAGCTTGCCGAGTATCAACAGCTTCACATCGCTGTGGGCGAGCACAAACCGTACGGATTCCGCACTGAATGTCGGATACAACGGCACGCTGACCATGCCCGCGAGCATGATCGCGAGATCGGCCATGATCCAGTGCGCGCTGTTCTTGCCGAGCAGCGCGATGCGGCTGCCTGCCGGAAGATCGAGCGACGCAAGGTAAGCGGCCGCGCGCCGCGCCTGATCGCCAACCATCCCCCACGTGTAGTCGACGACGGCGCCATCCGGATACG
This sequence comes from Burkholderia sp. Ac-20353, assembly GCF_017104785.1. NCBI lineage: Bacteria > Pseudomonadati > Pseudomonadota > Betaproteobacteria > Burkholderiales > Burkholderiaceae > Burkholderia > Burkholderia sp. Ac-20353. The sequence goes on from NZ_JAAGPL010000006.1 coordinate 45,567, forward strand.
GCTGCGTGAGATATACGTCGTCACGTCGCTCGGCTTCCCATTTGAGGAAGCGGTCCAGCAGGATCGCGCTATCCGGAATGGTCATTGATGACATCGCTCGCGGGTTGCATACCTGGCGCCGACATCGCACGCAAGTCGCATACCCGCTCCGGCGACGGGCGATCCGGCGGCAAGCCGAACGATTGCCTTACATTCGGGCGCGGAAAAACCGCGCGAAATGTATCGCCAATGCAACGTCGCGTGACGCGTTTTGTGCCCGGCGCGTGCGCGGCGTCTCGCGAAGCAAACCGCCTGAAGAATGGCTCGTCGCCATCGCAATTCCGCGCCGCAGCAAAGCGGCCCCGCGTCACGATCGATCGCATCGACGTAGCCGGGCACACGTTACACGCACCGCGCTGCCGCTCGGCTTCACCCGCGCGTCTGGCAGACCGCCCGATTTTCGCCAATAATGGCCGAACAACCACTACTGGACGATGGCGGCCATGGATTACCATCCCGAAGCCATCCGGACGATCGCGCTGGTCGGCCACGCCGGAGGCGGCAAGACATCCCTTGCCGAAGCGTTGTTGTACCAGGGCGGCGCGATTCATGCGGCCGGCAGCGTCAGTCGCGGCACGGCGCTATGCGATTTCGACGCGCTCGAGCGCAAATATCACCACTCGCTCAGCTCCGCCGTCACCCACCTCCACTATCAGGACACCCGCATCTACCTGCTCGATACGCCGGGCTATCCCGATTTCACCGGCATGTCGCTCAGCACGCTGCCCGCGGTCGAAACGGTGGCCATCGTGATCAACGCGCGCACCGGCATCGAAATGAAGACCCGCCGGATGATGGCGTATGCGCAGCAACGCAATCTGTGCCGGATGATCATCGTGAACGGCATCGACGCGGAAAAGATCGATCTGCCCGGGCTGCTCGCGCAGATCCAGGAGCTGTTCGGCAAGACCTGCCTGCCGATCAACCTGCCCGCACACGGTGGCAACGACGTGGTCGACTGCTTTTTCAACCCCGCGGGCGAAGCCGATTTCCATTCCGTCGAAGCCGCGCACAACGCGCTGATCGATCAGGTGATCGAACTGGACCCCGCGTTGATGGAGCTGTATCTCGAGCAGGGCGAGGCGATCCGTCCGGAACAACTGCACGAGCCGTTCGAGCGCGCATTGCGCGAAGGCCACCTGGTGCCCGTCTGCTTCACGTCGGCCGCCACCGGCGCCGGCGTCGCGCAGTTGCTCGACGTGTTCGTGCGCCTGCTGCCGAACGTCACCGAAGGCAATCCGCCGCTCTTCTACCGCGAAGTGGACGGACGCGTGGAAACGGTGAAGGCCGAGCCCGATGCCGACAAGCACGTGCTCGCGCACGTATTCAAGATCGTGAGCGACCCTTACCTCGGCAAGCTGGCCGTGTTCCGCATTCATCAGGGCACGGTCAGGCGCGACAGCCAGCTCTATGTCGGCGACGGTCGCCAGCCGTTCAAGGTCGCGCATCTGCTGATGCTGCAGGGCAAGGAACACCTGGAAGTCCAGCGAGCCGGCCCCGGCGACATCTGCGCGGTCGCGAAGGCCGACGACATCGACTTCGATGCCGTGCTGCACGATGCGCCGGAAGACGGCAACATCCACCTGACGCCGCTCGAATTCCCGACGCCGATCTATGGTCTCGCGATCGAACCGGCGCGCCGCGGCAACGAACAGCGTCTGTGGGAGGTGCTGCAGAAGCTCGCGGCCGAAGACCCTTGCCTGACGATCGGCCACCCGGCTGGCACCAATGAGACCGTCGTGCGCGGGCTCGGCGAGCTGCACCTGCGCTACATGCTCGAACGGCTCACCGACCAGTACAAACTCGACGTGGTGACGCGGCCGCCGACGATTGCATGGCGCGAAACCATCGGCGGCAAGGCCGAAGGCCACCACCGCCACAAGAAGCAGACCGGTGGCGCCGGCCAGTTCGGCGAGGTCATGCTGCGCGTGGAGCCGTTGCCGCGCGGCGACGGGTTCGAGTTCATCGATGCGGTCAAGGGCGGTGCGATCCCTTCGCAGTTCATTCCCGCGGTGGAGAAAGGCATCCAGCAGGTGATCGACAGCGGGCCGCTGGCCGGCTTTCCGATGCAGGACGTGCGCGTCACCGTGTTCGACGGCAAGAGCCATCCGGTCGACTCGAAGGAAGTGGCGTTCGTTACGGCCGGGCGCAAGGCATTCATCGACGCGGTGCTGAAAGCGCGGCCGATCGTGCTCGAGCCGATCGTCGACATCGAGGTGACGGCGCCGGAAGCGGCGATGGGCGACCTGATCGGCGACCTGTCCGCGCGGCGCGGGCAGGTGCACGGCACGCGCACGGTGGGCGGCGATACGATGGTCATCACCGGCAAGGTGCCGCTCGCCGAGCTCAACGAATACCAGTCGCGCCTGAACGCGATCGCGGGCGGACACGGCAACTACAGCATCCAGCTGAGCCACTACGATCCGGTGCCCCCCGCTCAGCAGGAGCGGCTGGCGGCGCAGCACAAGAGCCGGGGCGACAGCGCGGAATGAGTCCGACGGAACCCGTCCCATGCGCCGCCTCGCATCTTCCATCCTGATCCTGCTGCCCTGCGCCGTCGGCATCGCGGCGCAGGCCGGCGCAGAGGAGCGCGCGATGATACTGACCTCGCAAGCCTTCCAGGCGGGAGGCGAGATTCCGAAGCGTTACACCTGCAAGGGCGCGGACGTATCGCCGCCGCTCGCGTGGTCCGGCGTGCCGGCGAATGCGAAAAGCCTCGTGCTGATCGTCGACGACCCCGACGCGCCCGACCCCGCCGCACCGCGGATGACATGGGTCCACTGGGTCGTCTACAACATCCCGCCGACGGCCGCCGGTCTGCCGGAGGGCGTTGCGGCGAACGCGCTGCCGGCGGGCACGCTGCAAGGCGTCAACGACTTCCAGCACACGGCCTATGGCGGCCCATGCCCGCCGGTCGGCCGTCACCGCTATTTCCACAAGCTGTATGCGCTCGATACGGTGCTGCCCGATCTTCACCAGCCGACCAAGGCGGCGCTGGAGAAGGCGATGCAGGGGCATGTGGTCGCGCACACCGAACTGGTCGGCATGTTCCGGAGCTGATGCGCGAACGTTGATCTCAGTTGCGGTGGCTGACGATACTGTCAGCGATCTGAGCGTCTTGCACCGCGACGCCCGTCAAGTCCGCAACGGTAATTTGAATTTCGTCGGAATCGTCGCGCGCGCGGCCTCCCTGCCCAAGCACGTCACCGAGTTCCCGCAACACGTCCGGGGTGATCTGCCCGTCTGACAGCGCATGCGAGATTTCCCCATACTTACTACATTGCTCGATCGAATCGACGACGATAACGCCCGCTCTCGCTACAATCTCTGCATCCAGCTCCTGCTTACCAGGGCCGTCGGCGCCGACAGCGGTGATGTGAGTCCCCGCGGAGATCCATTCGGACTTCAGCAGGGCTTCGCGCGATGGCGTCGCCGTCACAATGAGGTTCGCGTTTCGCGCAACCGGTTCCGGGGTATCGTGAAACCTGACGTTGAAACCTTGCGCTGACATATCTGCCACGAAGCGCTCGCCCTGTTCGGCGTCCGGCCCCCAGGCGTGGACTTCGCGGCAGGTCGTAACGGGCTTCAGGTATTCGAGCTGGAATCGAGCCTGATCACCCGTCCCGATGATGCCGATACCGCGCACATTTCGCGGCGCCAATACTCGAGCGGCAAGCTGGCCGGCGATCGCCGTGCGAACCGACGTCAGCCATCCCCCGTCCTGCAGCAAGCCGACGGGCTCGCCCGTCTTTGCCGAGAAGATCATCACGAGGCCGCTGTTCGTAGGCAGACCTGATGCGGGATTGTTGTAGAAGCCGGCAGATACCTTGACCGCGAAAGTCTCCGCACCTTCGACATACGCCGACTTGATGCAGCAGTCACCGTTGGCCGCCGCGAAATAGAAGTTCTGAATCGGCGGAACGAGCACCGCTTTCCGCGAGTAGGCGATGAACCCTTTCTCGATCATCCGCACCGCGCGATCGGCGTCGAATCGCGCGACGATCTCTTCTTTGCTCCAGATCTTCATTTCACCGCCTCGATGAATTTTTCCAGCATGATGTTCCGGCCACAAAGAATCACTGCCACCGCACGTCCCTGGTAGCCGGGCGCGAGCTTCAGCATCGACGCCAACGCGACGCCCGCCGCGCCCTCCACCATCCAGCGGTCGGTCTGCGCGACCAGCTTCATTGCTGCCTTGATTTCTTCTTCGGTGACGAGACTCGTGTCCGAAATCACGTTCCGTCCGATGTCGAACGTGATGCTGTCTGGTTCGATCCCTCCGGCCGTGCCATCCGAAATCGTGTCGAGCTCTTCGCTCTCGACAATCTTCCCCGCCTTCAACGAGCTGTAGAGTGCCGTCGAATTGGCCGGCCAGCACCCCACGACTGCTGCTTCCGGAATCAGGCGGCGGATTGCCGTACCGACGCCGGAAATCAGCCCCCCTCCGCCCACCGACGCAAATACCGCGGCAAGCTTCGCGTTTTCCGCGCGCGCCTGCTCATGTATCTCGATACCGATCGTGCCTTGACCGGCGATCACATCGAGGTCGTTGTAAGGGGAAACGAACTTCATCTCCTTCAGTTTCGCCTGGCGAGCGGCTTCCAGTTCGACGCCGAGATTCGAGTCATCAAGGGCAATGACCTCCGCTCCGAGCGCACGGATGGCCTCGAGCTTGACGGGAGATGCCGTGCTCGCGGCGTAGACCGTGACCGGCACACCCGCGAGCTTGCCCGCAAGTGCCACGCCCTGACCATGGTTTCCGCTCGACACGGTCAGGACACCGTTTCGCCGCGTCTGCGGATCAAGGAGCCGCACCTTGTTCGTGGCACCGCGAAACTTGAACGAGCCGGTGTGCTGCAGGTGCTCGCACTTCAGATATACCTGGCACCCGGAAATCGCGGACAGCATCGGGCTGAACGTCAGCGGCGTCACTGCCACCTGCGGACGAATCGCGCGATGCGCTTCCTCGATCCGGTGAAACAAATCTTCTGTCACCCTTCACCTCTTAGCTCTTTCAGATAGTTGAAAATCGTCGCGCGCCCTAACGCAAGGACCTTTGCGACATAGTTCGCGGCGCTCTTTCCATTGAACGCACCTTCTGCATACAAGGCGGCAACGAGCTCGCGTTTATGCTCCCGTGTCAGCATCGACAACGCGAGCTTGCGCTCCTGCAACCAGTGATCGAGGAAGACATTCACACGATCCTGCCAATCGTCACGGAACAGCTTCTCCGGTTGCGGCTGCAGCACTGCGCTCGACAGCAACAATTCGAGTGCCTGCTTTGCCTGATCGAGAGCAGCCTGGTGAAAATTGATGCACATGACACCGACGGGCTCACCCGCCTCGGTCCGCAACACCGCACTGATCGAGCGGATCTTTCGGCCATCCCAGCCCAGCTTTTCGTAGGGGCCGATCACATTCTCCCGCTCGTCAAAACCGATTTCCTCGAGCGCCGAATCGTCGCCGACCTCCCGCTTGGACAAATTGTTCGCAACGTATGCGACCGTTTGCGTCGAGAGGTCGTGAAGCACGACTTCCGTATAAGGCTGGAACAGCAGCGCGATCGCATCGGCAACCGCGCGGTGCGGGGCAACCTGCCCCGTACCCGCCTGTCGTTTGCCGCGCTTCGTCACGCTCGTCCTGGTCCGATCGCTCGTCTTGCCAGTGGATCCGTTGGCGGGAGTTTGTGCTCTGCTCATGTCTGTTTTTCCGAATCGATGCAGACCTGACGCAGTACACGTCCGTCGCCGGTCAATGCACGGCCAGGTCCACCGTAAAATACTTTTTCAGAAGCTGCTGATAGGTGCCGTTGCGCTTGAGTTCGGCAAATGCACCATTGAGTGCCTCGCGAAGCGGGTTGTCGCCCTTGCGCACCGCAATGCCGACACCCGTGCCGATGATTTTCGCATCATTGACGGGGTTCCCGGCGAATGCGAAATCCTTTCCGTTCGGCTTGCTCAGGAACCCGAGGCTCGCCGACGTCGCGTCCACGAACGTTGCATCGATACGCCCCATCACGAGGTCCGCATACGCCTCGTCCTGGGTCTGATAGCTCTGGACGTTCACATGCTTCGACGCCCACATCTGCTTCGCATACTGTTCCTGGATCGACCCCTGCAGCACGCCGACGCTATGCCCCGCGAGTGCCTCGGGCGTCGGCAGCAGCTTGCTGCCCTTGCGGGCGACGAGCTGGGCCGGAGTCAGATACAACGGCACCGTGAAATCCACTTGTTCGGCCCGTTTCGCGTTGATGTTCATGGCCGAATCGATTGCGTCGAACTTGCGGGCATGCAATGCGGGGATCAAGCCGTCGAACGCGTTCTCCACCCACACGCATCTCGCCTTCAGTTGTGCGCAGAGTGCATTCCCGAGGTCGATATCGAAGCCCTGAAGCTGTCCGGACGTGGCCTTCGATTCGAACGGAGGATAGGCGGCTTCCAGGCCGAACCGAATGGTCTTGATGCCTTCCGCATGGGCCCCTTCTCCCCACATCGCCATCGCCATCGCCATCGCCGCAAGCGTAACCGCGAACACCGCGCGAACTCCGTGCTTCCTCATCGCTGTCTCCTCACACCGGGTTAGGTCCATGAAACGATCGACCCAGCGGGCGCGTCGCGTCTTCAGGAAAGAGATCGGAATGCCCGACCACCTTGCCATCGACGCCGATTGATCGTCATGTACTTTTTAGTCTAAACTGGATTTTATGATCCATCAAGACAGATGCGCTCCATGTAAACCATGTCCTCGCCCCTCGAAACCGGGGGAACGAGCCGCTGGATCCGACGTCGCCGTCACGCGACGAAATCCTGAAACCCCACGAGGTTTGTCTATGACTCGACTGAATATCGACTGGCAGCTCGACGGACGCCAGGCGACCTACCTGGAACTGCCGAGCTCCACCAACACGAGCGCCTGGCAAAATCTGCGCATCCCGGTCTTCTTTCTCCGGAACGGCGTCGGACCGTCGACGCTGCTGCTTGGTGGAAGTCATGGCGACGAATACGAAGGTCAGATTGCGCTATCGAAGCTCGCACACACGCTCGATGCACGCGAGATCGCGGGCTCGGTCGTCATCATCCCGTCGTTGAATCTGCCTGCTGTATTGGCCGGAACTCGCCTGTCTCCGCTGGACAACTGCAACCTGAATCGGGAGTTTCCGGGCAACGAGAGAGGCTCGGTCACGCAGCGCCTTGCCCATTTCATTTCGTACGAACTCGTTCCGCGCATTGACCACGTGGTCGACCTGCATTCCGGTGGCCGCACGCTGCGCTTTCATCCGTGCATGTTCGTTCACGAGCAATCCGACGCATCACGCACGGCCGTGTTCGTCGAGGCGGCGAGGAGCTTCGACGCCCCCTTCACGGTCGTGCTGCGTGAGGATCATGCCGACGTCATGATCGACGATGTCGTGGAACGCGCCGGAAAGCTGATGCTTGCAAGCGAACTAGGCGGAAGTGCGTTGGTCACACCGGAAACGATCCAGCTGACACATGACGGGCTGCATCGACTGCTGCGGCATCTCGGACACTTCCGTCAGGCGGACAGTCGAACTCCGGTGCCTACCTCTCGCCTGCTCCACGTGCCCGGCGCCGAATACACCGTGCTGGCCGACGATACGGCGCTCTTCGAACCAATGGTCGAGCCTGGAGAAACGGTTCGGCAGGGAGACGTCCTGGGGGTTCAACATTACATGGACCGGACGACACCACCTGCCCCCGTTCATGCACCGCGGGATGGCGTACTGCTTTGTCTGAACGGCCAGGCACTCGTGCGGCGCGACGATACCGTTGCGGTCATCGCCGTACCGTTGGCCCCGTGCGCGCATGGGGATTGACCAGCGTACCGTCCCGTACGACTACGCTCACACCGTTACTCACGATGTGGGACGTGCTACTGTCTACAAGCACTTGAGGGAAATGCGCGGGCTCGAATGACTGATTCGGCACCGCTTCGACGCCGCCAACCGCATGATGGTCGCGCCGCTCGGGCGCTGCAACAGCCCACCCGAGCGGATCGATACCGGCGATCGTCAGCTTGCCTTCGTCCGCAGGAAATCCGACACGCGCGCCAGCCCCTTCGCGAGAACATCCCGGTGGTTTGCATAACCGATCCGAATGTACCCTTCCATCTCGAGGGCGCTCCCCGGCGTGAACATCACGCCCGTCGCGTCCAGCAATTCAACGCAAAACTCACGCGACGGCATGTCGTACGCATATTTCAGGAGAGCGGTCGTTCCCGACTTCGGCTTGATCCAGGAAATCGCGGGTTCCTGATCGACCCACGCCTCGAGGATGGCGAGATTGGTGCGGACGATATCGAGATTGCGCTTCATGATCGCATCGCGATGCTCGAGCGCCAGGGTTGCAAAGTAATCGTCGATCATCCCTACGCTGATGGTGTTGTAGTCGCGATGCACGGCGACCGCCTGAATCAGGTCGGTCGGGCCGGCGATCCAGCCGAGACGCAATCCTGCGAGCGAATAGGTCTTCGACATGCTGGCCGTGCTGATGCCTTTTTCGTAGATGTCCACGATCGATGCGCTATACCCGCTCCCCTCCTGATCCGTGCCGCGATACACCTCGTCGCAGAGGACATAGGCGCCGCAACGACGAGCGATATCTGCGATCTTGCCCAGGTACGCTTCGTCCATCAGCGATCCCGTCGGGTTGTTCGGGTTGTTGATGGCGATGAGTCGCGTTTTCCCGTCGACGAGCGACTCCAGTTCGTCGAGATCCGGCAAGAAGCCGTTCTCTTCGCGAAGCTTCAGGACCTTGACATTCGCGCCATAGCTCTCCGGAATCGAGTAGTGCTGCTGATAAGTCGGCATGACCGAGACGACGGCGTCGCCGGGTTCGACGAGTGTTTCGTAGATCAATGCGTTCCCGCCGATTGCGCCGTGCGTGACGATGACGTTTGGTGCCGACTGCTTCGAATACGTGCGAGCGATCGCCTCGCGCAGTCGAGATGTCCCTTCAATCGCGCCGTACGTCAGCTTCATGGGCCGCAGATCGTCGAGTACCGACTCCTGACGACCGGTCAGGGTGAGAAGCTGGTCGACGGTCAGCGATTCGACACACGTTTCCGCAAGGTTGTATGTGCAGTGGTGCTCATAAAGATCCATCCAGCGCTCGACACCGAATTCCTTGATTTTCATGTCAGTCCGTTCCTTTGATATGGATTGCGCGGTCTGCCATCGGCCGCGCGTGTAGAAAGCGAGTATGCGGGCACCTCGTCCAGACAACTGCCTGGCGACGTGTCTCGTTTGAATGGGTGAGCCGACTGCCTGCGCTACGTACCGTCTCCCCTCGGCTCGTCCGGCACGACATCCCGGCTGCAGGCAGCTTCCGCCTGTTGTCAGATCGCGAATTCCATGACGACCCGACATCCCTGCGGGACAACCTGTACAAAGTATCCGCTTCCTAAACTTAAATGTCCATAGTAGACTGAAAAATCCAATTTCCGTCATGGAGCCCGGCTATTGCCTGGAACCGCCGAACGAGCGCTTCTTCGGGACCACGCTCCCACGGCGCCGAACCACACTTGAGGAGACCACGCATGACATATCGACGCACCGAAGTTCCCCTGCCGTCGCCGGCACCGGGTGTTACGCTCAGCCTGACGACGCACCAGTTCGGCAATCTCGATCACGGTCGCAGCATCTATTTCCACGCCGGCCTGCATGCAGACGAGCATCCCGGCCTGCTCGTCCTGCAACACATGCTCCAGGCGCTGCATGCGCTGGATCGGGCCGGGCGAATCAACGGTTGCGTCACGGTCGTACCGTTTTCCAACCCGATCGGTCTGTCGCAGCGGCTCTTTGGCCCTGTGGTCGGACGTTTCGATTTCGAGAACGGCGAGAACTTCAACAGGAACTTCCCGGCACTCGGGCGAGCCGTCGAACAGCGTTTGCGCGAAAACGATGCATCAAGGCTCACACGTTCCCAGTGGAAGCGTTTCTTTCGCGGCCTGTTGGACGGCGGCAACGCACTGAGCCCTGCTGCCGCGATGAAGCTTGAATTGACCAGGCTGGCGATCGAGCATGACATCGTCATCGACCTTCACTGCGACACCGATGCCATCGCCCACGTCTATGCATCAACGCTCCAGCGTGAACGCGCAATGAAGATTGCGCAGTTGGTCGACGCCCCGGTCGTTCTGCTGGAACCGGCTCGAGCCGGGGGCGGCGCGTTCGATCAGAGTCATTCGAGCGCGTGGGGCGAACTGCAGCGGGCCGGCATATTCGATTGCGAGGCGAGCGGCTTTTCCGCGACGATCGAGTTGCGCGGCCAGTCGGACGTCAACGATGAACTCGCGTTGACCGATGCCAGAAGATTGCTGCGCTTCGCCGAATCAGAAGGTGTCGTGTCTTTGCCCGATCAGTTCGAGGATTCCGCCGGAATCACGTCACCCGAAGCGCTTCCGCTGGAAGGCGCTGCCCATGTCCGTTGCCCTTGTGCCGGTGTGATCGTGTATCGGCGCGCACCCGGGGACCGGATTGCCGCGGGCGAGACGTTTGCCGAGATCGTTCGCCTCGACAGCCACGAGATCAATTCGAGAGTTCCGATCGTCAGTCCGATTGACGGCGTGATGGTCGTGCGTCAGCTCCAGAAGCTCGTGCGTCCGGGACAACGCGCGGCACTGATCGCCGGCAACTCGCCTCTCATCGAACGCGATCCCGGCAATTTGCTGCTGGATTTCTGACCGTTCGTCGATACGCATCCCACTCATCGGAGGCCAAAGCCGAAACATGGACACCCTGGATCTACCTCTTCCCGATATCTCGCCCGGGATGCGGATGACGCTGCGCGAGTACACGTTCGGCCCGAAGGATGCGGAACGTTCCATCTATCTCCAGGCGGCCTTGCATGCCGGAGAAGTACCGGGACTTCTCGTGATCCAGCATCTCTTGACGATGCTGGAGTCCCTTGAGTTCGCCCGGGCATTGACGGGACGCGTCACTGTCATGACATGGGCAAATCCCATCGGCATGCAGCAGTTCGTCGGCGGGACGCTGACCGGTCGTTTTGACTGTGCCGGCAGCGGCAATTTCGATCGCCGCTTCCCCGATATCGGTTCGGAGGTTGTGCAGCAGTTCAAGGCCGGAAACTGCCCGACGAATCGCGACGACGCGAAATACCGGTTGATGGAAATGGCAAAACCGGCTGAACAGGGGAGCGATCCTGTCGAGTATCTGAAGAAGATCTTGTTGTGGCGTGCATTTGCGCATGACATGGTTCTGGATCTGCACTGCGACAAAACCGCGGTGATGCACGTGTACGGCAACTGGGCGCACGAACGACGTGCGGTCTCGCTATCCCGATGCCTGAAAGCGCCCGTGTTGCTTCTCGAGGACAGCGCCGGTGGCGGCACTTTCGACCAGTCGTTCCACGATGCATGGTCTGCTCTACGACAATGCGGGTTGCGAAGCGGATCACGGCAGGGTTTCGCCGCGGTCGTCGAATTGCGGGGCCAGCGAGATGTGTCCGACATACTCGCAGTTCGCGATGCGGGCGCACTTGTCGACTTCCTGCGAATCGAGGGCTTTGTCGTCGACGGCCAGCAACCGGTGCGACACGAGCCACCTGCGATATCGGCCCTCGAGGCGGTCGATCACCTGAAGGCGACGCGAACAGGGATCGCGACATGGAGCGTTCCCGTCGGCACTTTCGTCACCAGAGGAGCGGAAATCGGCGTGATAACAGGCTTGACGGACGGCCAGGCCGAGTCCCGCACGGTGGTGCGATCGAGCATTGACGGAATTCTCGTCGCCCGAATGCATGTCCACTTCGTACTTGCCGGCCAGCGGATTGCCATGATCGCGGGCCAGGACAAAGTTCCGGGACGCATCACCGGGGGACTTTTACCGGATTAAGCACGCGTGAACAAGTGACCAACAATCCATTTGATATAGTGGCGTCGGCATCGCAGTCATGGACGCAACACCACACCACACCACAAGTGCCAAGCTTCGAACACCTTCATCCGGAACGCTGGACCTTCCTGTGGAACGCCCTCTCCACATTCTCGATCAGGCTCTCTGCCGGCCTTGCGCTGCTGGTGGCCGGCTGGTGGCTGTCTAAACGCGTCGGCAACGGCCTGAACCGCATTCTCGCGAACAAGGAACGCGTCGACGAAACGCTGCGGCCGATTCTCTGCGACGTCGCCGTATGGGGCATCCGCATCGTCGCGATCGTCGGCACGCTGTCGCAGCTCGGCGTCGAAACCGCGAGCATCGTGGCGGTGCTCGGCGCCGCCGGCCTCGCGATCGGGCTCGCGCTGCAAGGCACGATGCAGAACATCGCGGCCGGCATCATGCTGCTGCTGCTCCGGCCGTTCAAGGTTGGCGATTACATCGACGGCGGCTCGGGCGTCGCCGGCACCGTCGACGAAGTCGGTCTGTTCATGACGCGCCTGACCAAGCCGGACGGCATCTGCGAATACGTTCCCAACAGCTCGCTGTGGGGCAGCTCGATCCGCAACTACACGCGCAATCCGACGCGCCGTCTGGACCTCGAAGTCGAAGTGTCCGTACGCGACGATCTCGATCGTGCGCTCGACACACTGCGCGCGCTGGCCATCGCCGATCCCGACGCGCTTCAGGATCCGGCGCCGGACGTGATGGTGATGCGCTTCGACGACAGCACCGCGATCGCGAACATGCGTGTGTGGACACATACGGACAAGTTCTGGGCGATGCGCTGGCGCCTTGCGCGTCAGGTGCGCAAGGCGCTCGCCGACGCCGACTGCGCGCTGCCGATCCGCACGCGGGAACTGCACATCGTGCATGACGCGGAGCGTCGGCCAAACAACGCGCGCACGCTGGCGTAACGGCAGCGCTGCTCGCTCTACATGCCGGCGGTAATCCATGACGAGTGTCGGTCCTTTTTCAGTGCATGTTGTTGCAGTAGCCATCGCCGCGCTGCTCGCGTGGCTCGTCACGGGCTGGATGCAGCGAGGCCAGCAGCGCGACCAGCAAAGCAGCCAGCAGAAAACCGCCGCCGGCCTGTTTCTCGACGCGCTGTTCGCAGGCCTGATCGCGGCCCGCGTCGGCTATATCGCGCGCTGGTGGCCCGAGTATGCCGCCGCGCCGAAGTCCATCATCGCCCTCGGTGACGGCGGCTTCTACTGGTGGGTCGGCGTGCCGGTCGCCGTTGCGTTCGCGTGGTGGAAGTCGCGTCGGATGCCCGGGCTGCGCCGGCCGCTGCTGGCCGGAATGACCGTCGGCATGCTGGCGTGGGGCGCCGCGCAAGGTGGGCTCGCCTTGCTTCAGCGCACCGCGCCGCCATTGTCCGCGCTGCAGCTTCATACGATCGATACGGTTCCTGTCGCGCTGAGCCGCTATACCGGCAAACCCGTCGTCGTGAACCTGTGGGCAACGTGGTGCCCGCCGTGCCGGCGCGAGATGCCGATCCTGGCGCAAGCGCAGGCGGAATACCCCGGCGTCACGTTCCTGATGATCAACCAGGGCGAGAACGCGCCAACGGTGCAAGCGTTCCTCGCGCAGCAAGGCCTGACGTTCGGCCACGTGCTGCTCGACCCGTCGCTCTCTGCGATGCACCTGTTCGGTTCACGCGGGCTGCCGACGACGCTGTTCTTCGATGCGAACGGCAAGCTCGTCGAGTCGCATATGGGTGAAATCACCGCCGCGCGTCTCAAGGATTCGCTGAAAAATCATTCCAGCCCGTAACAGTCCACATCTATCTTGTTCGGCAACAGGAAAATAATGCATTGCCGATACTTCAATCGGCCGGAATTGCCAATTTATGCGCAAAAACCGACAAATCAGCAACAATTCCGCGTCCAGATCAGGTAATTTGGCACCGTTGCGTGGTGTACGCGGAGTCGATGCAATGCGCTGCGTGCCGATGCGTGCCGAAACACCCGGTTGCGGTTCACGCGAATCGGCCCCGATCTGACGACCTTCGCGTCTGCCCGATCGGCCGCCGTGGTGTCGGATCCCGTGCATCGGTCATGCGTACCTGTTATCCGAAAGACATATTGTTAAATTCTGTCGTTGTGTTGTCTCATTGAGTGTTCGTGGCGGCACCATTGACATGCGGCGCAACGAACCCGCTGACGACACCGGTGTATTGCGGATTGCGCTGCGGGACAACCAAGGCATAATCTCAGTCCGAACCGACAAGCGGGACGGTCGTGCACCGGTCTCCGCGGTTAGATATCCAGAACTTGCAGATACGGAAACTGTCAGTTTTTCCTTTACCTCTCTCTTCAGTCGACGAATCGATGGTGAGCACTACCCTTCAAGATCTCCAGGCCCAGTTGCGCGAAACCGAACAGCTTCTGGCCGATGCCAAGAAAGCCGAGAAACAAGCTGTTCTGACTGAATTCAAGAAACAGGTCGAGTTCTACGACATCTCGCAACAGGAAGTCCTGATTGCACTCGGGTATGTGACGCCGAGAAAGCGGCAGGCGCCCGCGAAGTATTACGACCCGTCGTCCGGTCGCTCGTGGTCCGGGCATGGCCGGCGCCCCAAATGGCTCGAAGGCAAGGTACTCGATGCGTACCTCGTCGACCGCACGCCGCAGCTGTTCTGGCCCGAGACATCCGACTGACCCCCGAACCACCAATCGATGGTGACGCGCGATGGAACTGCAACAAGCCGTCAGCTGGTTTGCCGCACTGGACCCGACCGTCGTCCTCGCGATCATCTGCGGGCTGATCGCGCTCACCCTCGTGCTGTTCACGCGCGCGCTTCGCGAAGCCGATTCGGATCGCCCCGAACGTTGAGTGCGATGGCCCGCCTGTCAGCGGGCTCGAACGTCTCCGCTTCGCAACGCATTGCTGATACGTGGCGGCACTATTCACGCGATGATAGTTGCGCACACAACCATTTGTCACGATGCAATCAAAACGTGACACTGCGCACTTCGCTTCGACGCTCGACGCCACTTTCGCTTGAAACCCGCCGTTTCCGCATCGGGCGCGCTGGCGTTACACTTCGCTAGCGGGCAACCGGGCCTTCAGACAGCAAAAAGCCCGGCACGCAATCGCGTACCGGGCTCTTCGCGTCGCACGTTGCGCGACGCGCCAGACCTTACTTCCTGTCGAGCGAGTACTTCCCCGGCCCCGTCAGCGCGAGCAGCAGGAAGCCGCCCACGATGCTGACGTTCTTGTAGAAGTTGATCATCGCGATGTACTGGTCCATCCCGTGCATCGCCCAGTAGCGGTGGCCAATGAACCCGGTGGCCAGCGTGTACACGCCGAGCGCCAGCGCGAGCGGCCGGGTATAGAAGCCGATCGCGATCAGCACGCCGCCGATCAGTTCGGCCCCCACCGCGATCACCGCCGACAGCTCGGGCGACGGCGATCCGGTCGACGCCATGTAGGCGACGGTGCCCGAGAAGCCCATCAGCTTCTGCCAGCCGAACAGCATGAACAGCACCATCAACAGCACGCGAGCCACGAGCAGCAGCTCGTCCTTCTTCGATTCCAGCGAAACGTAACGCATAGCAAGCCCCTTCGATTTGACGGATTCACGCGTCCGGCCGTGAGCGCTGCCCGATTCGACGGAACGCGTACACCGACGGACTACCCTTCGCGCGTTCGGGTCACGGACCGGAACAGCCCGCTGCCGACGATTCGATCCGGTTGCGCCGCCTGGCGCGGGTGCCGGATCGGATCTGGCGAAGCACATGTGCAGTCTACTGTCTCAACAGGAATCATCAATCCGCCAGAAACGGAATGGCTGTCACATATTGGTGGACAATTCCCATGGATCTTGCCGGAACTGCGGTCGGATGGCGCGGAAATCGGTGGGTTGGATCAGCCAGTTCGGTGGGGCGATCACCTGCCCGGCGATCATTTACGGATAGAGGTCGGCCATCGTTTCAGCGCGTGCGTCTGATACGCGTGGGGCCCGCGCCCGTTTGACGCATCCGCGGTGCGACAGGACACCACACTAAGGCCGCCGTTTAAAGAAGTAGCATTTACACATCTTTAGACGGAACACAGTGCTCGGCCGGGCCATCGATTCCGAGTGAAGCAAGAGTGTGTTGAACATCATTATCACGTTCGTGAGGACTCCAAATGCTACCCGTCATCTCCGTTTTGGTCAGTCTGGCTCCGTTGTGGGCAATTTTGCTTATCGCATCCTCGTCGGCCGCATACCTGGTGTTCTGGCGCAAGGTCATCAAGTAAGCGCCGCCTGGCATGCAGGCGACGTGCGGCGGCGGTGTGCTTCTGCGCCGAGCCACCGCCAACACGCGCCCGATGCCGATTACATATTCGGATAGTTCGGACCGCCTCCGCCTTCAGGAGGCACCCATACGACATTTTGCGTCGGGTCCTTGATGTCGCACGTCTTGCAGTGCACGCAGTTCTGCGCATTGATGACGAGGCCGTCCGTCCCATCCGCCTTCGCCACGAACTCGTACACACCAGCAGGACAAAACCTCGCTTCCGGCCCCGCGTATTGCGCGAGATTCACGCGAACCGGGACAGCCGCATTCTTCAGCGTCAAGTGAGCGGGCTGGTTTTCGTCGTGATTCGTGTTCGACAGGAACACCGAGGACAAGCGGTCGAACGTCAACTTCCCGTCGGGCTTCGGATACACGATCTCCTTGCACACGGCCGCGGGCTTCAGCGTCTCGTGGTCGGCGTGCTTGTGGTGCAACGTCCATGGCACGCGGCCGCCGAGCAGTTTCTGCTCGAGGCCCACCATGAACGTCCCCACACGGAGCCCTTTGCTCATCCATTGCTTGAAGTTGCGGGCACGGTGCAATTCCTCCTTCAGCCATGAACGCTCGAACGCCGCCGGATACGCGATCAGCTCGTCGCCCCGACGCCCGGCCTGCAGCGCATCGCAAACGGCCTCCGCCGCCATCTTGCCGCTTGCAATGGCGGCGTGGCTGCCCTTGATTCGGGATGCGTTGAGGAGGCCTGCTTCGCAGCCGATCAGTGCGCCTCCCGGGAAGATCAGCTTCGGCAGGGACATCAATCCGCCCGCGGTAATCGCCCGAGCGCCGTACGATACGCGCTTGCCGTTCGCGAGGAATGTCCGGATCGCAGGGTGCGTCTTGTATCGCTGAAACTCCTCGAACGGCGACAGGTAGGGATTCGAGTAACCGAGGCCGACGACAAAGCCGACGACCACCTGATTGTTGTCGAGGTGATAAAGGAACGACCCGCCATATGTATCGTTGTCGAGCGGCCAGCCGGCGGTGTGAATGACGAGGCCCGGCTTGTGCATCGCCGGGTCGATTTCCCACAACTCCTTGATGCCCAAACCATACACCTGCGGGTCGATGCCCTCACACAGCTTGAAACGATCCATCAACTGACGGCCGAGATGCCCTCGCGCGCCTTCGGCAAAGAGCGTGTACTTCGCATGCAGCGCGATCCCGAGCTGGAAATTGCCGGTCGGCTGGCCGTCCCTGCCGATGCCCATGTTTGCAGTCGCCACACCCTTCACTTCACCACGCTCCCCGTACAGAACTTCGGCCGCAGGGAAACCGGCAAAAATCTCTACGCCCAGTTCCTCGGCTCGCTGGCCAAGCCAACGCGTGACGTTCCCCAGGCTGACGACGTAGTTGCCGTGATTCCTGAAGTTGTCGGGCAGCAGCCAGTTCGGGACCTGCCTGGCCCCGGTTTCGGACAGGAACAGGAAACGGTCTTCGGTTACCGCCACATCGAGCGGCGCCCCCTTCTCGCGCCAATCCGGCAGCAGTTCCTGTAGCGCTCGCGGGTCCATTACTGCGCCGGAGAGCGTATGCGCGCCAATTTCCGAGCCTTTTTCCAGTACGCAAACGCTGACCTCCACGCGCTGCTCCCGGGCCAGCTGCTTGAGCCGTATCGCGGCCGACAGTCCTGCCGGACCACCACCGACGATGACGACGTCGTATTCCATGGATTCACGAGGGCCGAATTGCTCGACGAGCGTCTGTGTGTTCATGTGAAGAAAATGCCAAAGTGTCCGGATGGGCGGAATGCCCTGCGCGTTGCCGACCGCCGTCGCAATGAAGTACCGAGCGCTGCGTCCGTGCAACGTTTCGGGTCCGGCGTCGAACGAATCCTAGCGATTGAAAAATCGATGGCGCGCGACATAACGCGCGCTTATGTTCCGCACAACGACGGGTTGGATTCGTCTGTTCGGCGTTCCCGGCGACGCATCGAACTCCGCCTGCGCGACGCGACCCCAGCTCGGCGCCAGTTCCGACCGGACGGCGCTGCAGTCGCGCGCCAAGGCCGGGCGCCCGCAAGCGTCTGCTTTTGCTAAAAATTGCCCATGCTTATATTGCTGGGGTCCGTTTTTTTCCGAGTCAGACTCGCTCACACCCTGACCAGAAGGAAACGGAATCATGAACTCGTATGACGTCGTCGTAATCGGTGCTGGCGTGATCGGCAGCTCCGTGGCGTTCCACCTGTCAAAGCTCGGCGCCAGGAACGTGCTCGTTCTGGACCGGGGCACGATCGGCGCGGGCACGACCTCGCAGTCCTCAGGCATCCTGCGTACGCACTACTCCGTCAAGGAGAACGTCGAGCTTGCCCGCAAGTCGTGGCACGTCTTCAATACGTTCCCCGAATATCTCGGCGACGACGAAGCATCGTGCGGTCTCGTCAAATGCGGCTACATGATCGTCGCGGCGGAAGGCGACAAGCTCGAACCGCTGCGCGCATCGCTCGACCAGCAGAAGGAACAAGGCATTCCGCTCGAATTCCTCAACCAGAAGCAGGCCGCCGAACTGCTTCCGATCGCCCGCTTCGACGACTGCGCGCTGATCGGCTACGAGCCGGAAGCCGGCTTCGCCGACGCCTATCTCGTGGCGACGAGCTTCGCGCGTGCCGCACGTCGCGGCGGCGTCACCGTGAAGGAAAACGTCAACGTCAACAAGGTGCTGATCGAGAACGGCAAGGTCGTCGGCGTGTCGACCGATATCGGCGAATTCAAGACGTCGATGGTCATCAGCACGCAGAACATCTGGACGCCGGAACTCGCCGGCTGGACCGGCAAAACGCTGCCGATCATGCCCGAGCGGCATGCCGTGCTCGCGCTCGAGTGCGATGCTGCCAAGTACACGTTCTCGATGCCCGTCTTCAAGGATCTCGCATCGCCCGGCATGCTGTACTGCCGCAGCTACGGCGGAAACCAGATGCTCGTCAGCGAAGGGGTCGTCGGCGAAAAACTCAATGCGGCGGACGTCGAGCAGGGAGATATCCCGATGGACTACATCGTCGATGTCGGCGCCCAGGTTGCCGAGCGCTTCCCGGCCTACGAAACCGCCGGCATCGCGTCGTCGTGGACCGGCGTATACGACGTCACCCCGGACTGGAACCCCGTGCTCGGCAAGCTTCCGGGCATCGAAGGCCTGGTGGTCGGCTACGGCTTTTCCGGGCATGGCTTCAAGCTGTCGCCGACCGTCGGCCTTGTGCTCGCGCAGGAAGCACTCGGGCTGCAGACCGAAGTGTCGCTGAAGCCGTACTCGATCGAGCGCTTCGCCACCGGCGAATTGCTGAGCGGCAAGTATGGTCTCGGCGCGGTGTCCTGAGGACGCAATGGTGTCGCTGATCGACGTGTATCCGATCGAATCCATTCCGACCGAGCCATGGCGGAATGGCGGTGGCACAACGCGGACGATCGCAACCGGCGTCTCCCATTGGCGCGTCAGTCTCGCGTCCATCGAGCGTGATGGCCCTTACTCGCGATTTCCCGGCATGTCGCGAGTGTCGCTCATCCTGAGCGGGCGAGGCGTCGTGTTGCGGAACAACGAAGCGGTCGTACCGCTACGGCCGATGCTCGTCACGGAATACGACGGAGACGCGGACTGGGGCGCCACGCTGGTCGATGGTCCGTCGGTCGCGCTCAACGCGATCACCGCGAAGCGTCGATATCGGGCGAACGTCCGGTTGGTCGACGAGCCGATCGCCATCGCCCCGGGATCTCCGGCGATCGTCGTCGCGCTGGGCGGCGGATGCGGTTTCGCTGAAGGTCCCGATGCGAACCGGAGCGAGCTGTTGCCAGGAAACGTGCTGGTGTCGGAACACCACGCCCGCACGCTGCGGCTCTTTCCCCGGGCCGCGTGTGCCGGAGAAACCGGCACGGCGTCGTTAGTGGCGCTCGTGACCATCCAGCCCATCCTGGCGCCCGACTTCACTGAAACGTAACGAAAAGGTGTGTGAATTGAAAGTTATTGCAGCCGTGAAACGCGTGGTGGACTACAACGTCAAGGTGCGCGTGAAGTCCGACCACACGGGTGTGGAAATCGGCAACGTCAAGATGTCGATGAACCCGTTCGACGAAATCGCCGTGGAGGCCGCTACGCGGCTGAAGGAAGCCGGCAACGCGACCGAGGTCGTCGCCGTGTCGTGCGGCGTCGCGCAGTCGCAGGAAACGCTGCGCACGGCGCTCGCGATCGGCGCCGATCGTGGCGTGCTCGTCGAGACGGACGCGGAACTCCAGCCGCTGGCTGTCGCGAAACTGCTGAAGGCCGTCATCGACAACGAGCAGCCGCAGCTCGTCATCCTCGGCAAGCAGGCGATCGACGACGACGCCGGGCAGACCGGTCAATTGCTGGCTGCCCTGCTCGACTGGCCGCAGGCCACGTTCGCCAGCCACATCGAGATCGGCGACGGCATCGCGACGGTGACGCGCGAGGTCGACGGCGGCCTCGAAGTGATCTCGCTGAAGCTGCCGGCCATCGTGACGACCGACCTGCGGCTGAACGAGCCGCGCTACGTCACGCTCCCCAGCATCATGAAAGCAAAGAAAAAGCCGCTCGACACCGTCACGCCGGCTGCGCTCGGCGTGGACCCGTCGCCGCGGCTGAAGACGCTGAAGGTCGTCGAACCGCCCGTTCGCAAGGCCGGCGTGCGACTCCCTGACGTTGCAACGCTGATCGAGAAACTGAAATCCGAAGCCAAGGTGATTTGAATGACGACGCTTGTTATTGCCGAACACGACAATGCTCAACTGAAGAGCTCGACACTTCATACCATTGCCGCGGCCCGCACGCTGTCGAACGGCGTTCATGTGCTCGTCGTTGGCAACGCGGCGCAGCCGGTGGCGCAAGCGACGAGCCAGGTCGCCGGCGTCGACAAGGTCATCCACGTGGAAGCGCCGCACTTCGCCGACGGACTCGCGGAAAACGTGGCCGCGCAGATCCTGGCACTCGCGGGCGACTACACGCACATCCTCTTCCCCGCCACTGCCGCAGGCAAGAACGTCGCGCCGCGCGTCGCGGCCAAGCTCGACGCCGCGCAAATTTCCGACGTAATCGCGATCGATTCCGCGGACACGTTCCAGCGCCCGATCTACGCGGGCAACGCGATCGCCACCGTGCAGTCGCGCGATCCGGTGAAGGTCGCCACCATTCGCACCACTGCGTTCGATGCGGCACCGACGCACGGCGGCAGCGCTCCGATCGAGACGGCGCCTGCGGTCGCGGATACCGGGTTGTCGACGTTCGTCCGCCGCGAAGTAGCGAGCAGCGACCGGCCGGAACTGACCGCCGCGCGTGTCGTCGTCGCCGGGGGGCGCGGCCTCGGTAGCGCGGAGAATTTTGCGCTGCTCGACCCGCTGGCGGAAAAACTCGGCGCGGCAGTCGGCGCATCGCGTGCGGCAGTCGATTCCGGCTACGCGCCGAACGACTGGCAGGTCGGCCAGACCGGCAAGATCGTCGCACCGGAGCTCTATATCGCGGTCGGGATTTCGGGCGCCATCCAGCATCTGGCCGGCATGAAGGATTCGAAGATCATCGTGGCCATCAACAAGGACGCGGATGCACCGATCTTCGGCGTGGCCGACTACGGTCTCGTCGGCGACCTCTTCGACGTCATCCCGCAACTGACGAACGGGCTCTGATCGCCGCTTCGATACACGGGTAGCCGGGCCGGCTCCCGAGTTTGCCGCCATCACCGGATCTCCGTGATGGCGGTTTTTTTCAGCTTGCAAGAAAGCGGCGGCAGTTGCCCCGCGAGTGGCATGACCAGGAAGCGCGGCAAGCTCCGGACTTCGGGCCGGAGAAGGAAAGCGCGGACGCCGAAGGCGTCCTTGACAACGCGTAAGTGGTGGCTGATACGCTCAGCCTATGCAACGTTTCCAGGCTTTCAAATTTGAACTGATGCCGACCGGCGAACAGGCGCGCGACATGCGCCGCTTCGCCGGAGCGTGTCGCTTCGTGTTCAACCAGGCGCTGGCGTTGCAGAAAGCGCGCTACGAGCGGGGCGAGAAGAAGCTGGGCTATGCCGGGCTGTGCCAGCAGCTCACCGGGTGGCGCAACAGCACGGAAACGCCGTGGCTCAAAGCGGCGCCGACGCATCCGCTGCAACAATCGCTGAAGGATTTGGAACGGGCCTATAGCAATTTCTTCGCGAAGCGGGCCAACTTCCCGCGCTTCAAGAAGAAGGGCCGGCGCGAGAGCTTTCGCTACCCTGATCCGAAGCAGATCAAGCTGGACCAGGCCAACCGCCGTATTTTCCTGCCCAAGCTCGGCTGGCTGCGCTATCGCAAGAGCCGGGACGTGCTCGGTACGCTGAAGAACGTCACCGTGAGCCAGGCCAGCGACAAATGGTTCGTGTCAATCCAGACCGCACGCGCAGTCGAGCCGCCTGTGCCACTGGCGACCAGCGCCATTGGCATCGACGTGGGCATCGCCCGCTTCGCGACGATGAGCGACGGCGCGTTCCTCGTGCCGCTGAACAGCTTCAAGAAGCATGAGATGCGGCTGCGTCGCTACCAGCGCGCAATGAGCCGCAAGGTCAAATTCTCGAAGAACTGGAGAAAAGCGAAGGCCCACGTCCAGCGCATCCATGCCCGCATCGGCAACGCTCGCCGCGACTACCTGCACAAGGCCACGACCACGATCAGCAAGAGCCACGCGATGGTGAGTATCGAGGACTTGCAGGTGCGCAACCTGTCCAGGTCAGCGGCGGGCAGTGTCGAAGCGCCGGGGAAGAATGTGAAGGCCAAGTCTGGCCTGAACCAGCGCATCCTCGACCAGGGCTGGTTCGAGTTCCGCCGCCAACTGGAGTACAAGCTGGCGTGGAACGGCGGCTGGCTGATCGCCGTGCCGCCGCAGAACACGAGTCGGACCTGTCCCGCGTGCAGATGCGTGAGCGCGGACAATCGCAGGACACAGGCGCAGTTCGCCTGCGTTGCTTGCGGCTACCAAGCGCACGCCGACGTGGTCGGCGCAATGAATGTCCTCACACGAGGATTGCAACTGTTGGAAGGGCAGGACGATGCCCGGATAGCCCGTGGAGAGATGGCGCAGTCAGGCCACTCGGTGAAGCGGGAACCCGCCGACGCGACTACGTGGAACATCACGTAGCGCAGTAGGAATTCTCCCCCTTCCCGGCCTTGGGCCGGCGAGCGTCAGCGAGAGGGGGAGAAGGATGTCAATTAACGATCGTCGGTACGCAACGCGTCGACTGCAGCACGCACCATACGCTCCACGACCGGCTTGACCTGATCGGCGAGGTCCGGCCGATAGTCGAACGGCGGCGTCTCGTCCATGTAGGTTGATTGGCACATCTCGAGCTGGATCGCATGGATGCCGTCAGCCGGCCGGCCATATTCGCGCGTGATGTATCCGCCTTTGAAACGTCCGTTCGCCACCCAGGTGAACGGCTGACGATCGAGCGTGCCGGTCACCGCGTCGAGAATGCGCGCATCGCAACTCGCTCCCGAGTTCGTGCCCAGGTTCAGGTCCGGCAGCTTGCCGTCGAACAGCCGCGGCAGGACGCTCGCGATCGAGTGCGCTTCCCATAGCAGCACCGCGCCGTGCACCGCCTTCAGGCGGTCCAGCTCGGCGCGCAGCCGCGCGTGATACGGCTGCCAGTACACATCCAGGCGCCGCGTGATTTCGGCCTCGCCGGGCACGGCACCGTTCGCGTAGAGCGGCTCGCCGTGAAACGTCTCGGTCGGACACAGGGCGGTCGTCGTCTGTCCCGGATACAGGCTTTCGCCGCTGGCCGGCCGGTTCAGGTCGATCACGTAGCGGGACACGCGTGCCGCCAGCATCGACGCCCCCGCGTTCTTCGCGAACGCATAGAGCCGGTCCAGATGCCAGTCGGTGTCTGCGACGTGTTCCGCGACGTCGGTCAATTGACTTCGGATCTGCGGCGGGATTTCGGTACCGAGATGCGGAATCGAGATCAGGAGCGGCAGTTCCCCCTGATGAAAGTGGAATACGGCGTCGGTCAAGATGGAATCTCCATGGAGGCCATGCTCGATCGACTTCCGGCTGGACACGTCGATCGACTGACCGGAAATCGGCGTTAGTCAAACGCCGAATGGATGTGAGCAGCGATCGGCTACGCGAAATCCTCGCTCAACACCATGAGCTGCGTATTTCCGCCGGCGGCGCTCGCATTGACGGTCGTCACGCGTTCGCGAACGAGGCGGGTCCAATCGTACATGCCGTGAACGTCCGGCGCGAGAATGACGGCGCCAATCTCCGCCGCGGCAGCACGAATCGACGCCGACTGCGCGTCGTCGCCATCGACCAGCACGACGGCCGGGCGAACGCCGGCAATGTCGCCGTGAACGACACGCTGCACGTCGTCCGAGTCGACGATCCGGCAGTGTCCGACGAGACGTGCAGCCACTTCGCCGGCAATCGACGACTTCAGCAATATCACCTCGTTGCCGAACGCCGTCGCCGCGATGGCCTGCACGATCACGCTGCTCATCGACGCACCCGCGCAGAGTACCTGGCCGCGGGCGAGAACCTCCGTCGTATTCTCTTCGCCCGTCAGTGCCGGCAGGCCGATCGGAAGCGAGTCGGAAATCAGGCGGGCAAGCTTCATGCTCGCATCC
The DNA here is from genome assembly GCF_017104785.1 of Burkholderia sp. Ac-20353. Classification (NCBI taxonomy): domain Bacteria; kingdom Pseudomonadati; phylum Pseudomonadota; class Betaproteobacteria; order Burkholderiales; family Burkholderiaceae; genus Burkholderia; species Burkholderia sp. Ac-20353. The sequence continues at coordinate 70,382 of NZ_JAAGPL010000006.1, forward strand.
GCTATGACGTCGGCCGCGGCCAGGCGCCGCTCCGAAGCCAGTGAGAACAGCGCATCGACCCGAGCTCTGCTCGCCTGTTTCGCTTGCTGAAGCGCGGCCTGCCGCGTCACGAATCGACCGTCACCGGTCTGCACCGGAAACTCGTAGAACTTTTCGCTATTCAGCCTGGACGACGGAGCGAACGGCCCGTTCGCTCCCGCATAGGCATTGGGAATCTGCCGGGTGAGCGCAAGCAGGGTCAGCGGACCGCCCATCATCGGCCCCGTTCCCGACGCATTCACGCCGCCGAAAGGCTGCATGCCGACAAACGCACTGTGCATCGCGCGATTGACGCACACGCTGTTGGCGGTCGAAAGCGACAGCAGTTTGCCGGCGGCCTCGTTGATGCGGGTATGCAGCCCGATTACGCCGCAGCCGATTGCGTTGAGGCTGTCCATCAGTCGGTCCATTTCGCCGGTCTTCCAACGGACGACGTGCAGGACGGGGCCGGCGATCGCAAGATCAACACCCGACAACGCGTCGAGCGTACCCAGGTCGACGATTGCAGGCGCAACGAACTGGCCTTTCGCGCAGCCGTCCGATACACGGGCACGGGTGACCTTGAATCCTCGGCGCGCCATTTGTGCGAGGTAGGTATCCAGCTGGTCGTGAAGCTTGCGCGTCGCCACCGGCCCGATGTCCGTCGCCGACTCCAGCGGATCGCCGACGCGCCGCTCGCTCAGCATCCCCGCGAGCATCCGCAGCACGATCTCGGCCGTGGAGTCCTGCAGGCACAGGATGCGCAACGACGACGCGAGTTGTCCGGCATGCTTGAAAGCCGACACCATCGCGTCGGATATGACCTGTTCAGGCAACGCCGAACTGTCCACGACCAGCGCATTCACGCTACCGACGATCGTGACGAGCTTCGCGGAACTCGACGCCTGTGCGAGCTGCAATGCGATCGCCTTCGCCACACGGGACGTGCCCGCAAAAAGAACGGCCGCAACGCGGCGGTCGGCGACAAGCGCGCGTCCGACTTCGTGTCCCGAGCCCAGCAGGAGCTGGACGACGCCGTCGGGAATGCCTGCCTCCAGGAACAGTCGAACTGCCGCATGGGCGACCAGCGAACCGGCCGATGACGACGGCTTGGCAATCACGGTATTGCCGGCCGCGACCGCGGCTGCGATCTGACCGACCGTGGTGGCCAGCGGCGAAGCCGACGGCGTGAGGCTCACGACCGTACCGAACGGTTCCGCCGATTCGAGGCGACTGTCCGTTCTCAGCTGGTATGCGTACAGACGACAGAGGTTGACGGACTTGCGAATCTCGTCGGCCGCTTCCGCCAGGGTTGCACCGCTTTCCAGCACCAGCAGCGCACCGAGCCGGCACGCGGTCTGCTCGATTCGGTCGGCCGCCGCATCGAGACACGCCGCGCGATCGCCGACGGATTGCCGACGCCAGGCGGCGGCCGCCTGCTCAGCCGCGGCAAGCGCCGATGCGATTGCGTCCGGCCGGCACGCGGTCACGCTGCCGATGACGTCGGACGAATCGCTTGCGCTGAAAACCAGCGCAGTCGCCTCGGACTGGGTTTCCTGTTCGCCGGCGACGATGGACTGTGCACCCAGCCGATTACCGCGCAGGTCCGCAATGGCCGCGTCGAATTCCGTCGATTGGCTGAAACTCAGCGCTCCGGCGTTGACGCGCCCCGGCAGCACGCCCGTCGGCGCGACGATGCCGGCATGCGGCCGGCCGCCGGTGCGCGCCGCGCGCGCGACCGGATCTTCGACGATGTCGTCGATGCTGACCGCCTCGTCGACGATCTGGTTCACGAACGACGAGTTGGCGCCATTCTCGAGCAGGCGCCGAACGAGATAGGCAAGCAACGTCGCGTGCGGCCCGACAGGCGCGTAGATGCGGCATGCTCGCCCGAGCCTGGATTTGCCGACGACCTGGTCGTAGACGGTTTCGCCCATCCCGTGCAGGCACTGGAACTCGAATTCCTGGTCCCCGCCCAGCGTGTACGCCGCCGCAAGCGAGAACGCATTGTGGGTCGCGAACTGCGGGAAGATCGCGTCGGGCGCGGCAAGCAACGCCTTCGCGCAGGCAATATAGCTGACGTCGGAATGTACCTTGCGCGTGAAAACCGGGTACCCGGCCGCACCCGCATCCTGCGCGAGCTTGATCTCGGTATCCCAGTAGGCGCCCTTCACGAGGCGGATGTTGATGCGCCGGCCGGTCGCGCGGGCGAGCGCGATGATCCAGTCGGCCACCGCGCGCCCGCGCTTCTGGTATGCCTGGAGCGAAATGCCGATACCGTTCCACCCGCGCAGGCTCGGTTCGCGGCAAAGCCGCTCGAGCATCTCGAGCGTCAGGTCGAAGCGCGCCGATTCTTCCTGATCGAGGTGAAAACCGATCTGGTAACGCTTGGCGAGTTCTGCAAGTTGCAGCAGCCGCGGGTACAACTCCGCGATGACACGTTCACGCTGTGGCAGTTCATAGCGTGCGTGCAGGCCCGAAATCTTCACCGATACACCCGGGCCTTCGATCGGCCCCTGCTCGCCAGCGTCCTTCCCGATGGCTTCGATCGCATGCTTGTATGAATCGAAATACGCGAGCGCATCTTCGTCGGTCAGTGCGGCTTCGCCAAGCATGTCGTACGTATAGCGATACCCGCTGGCTTCGTGGCCTTTCGCCACCCCGATGGCCTCCTCGATCGTCTGCCCCGTGACGAACTGCTTGCCGAGCATCCGCATCGCGTAGGCAACCCCCGCTCGCACCACGGTCTCACCGCCTTTTCTGAGCACGCTCATCAGCGCCTCGGTCAGCGCGGCGTCGTCCGGCTTCTTCAGCAGCTTCCCGGTAATCAGCAGGCCCCACGCGGTCGCATTGACGAAGAACGACGGCGATTTGCCGAGATGCGCGCGCCAGTCCGCGTCGACGATCTTGTCGCGAATCAGCTGGTTTCGCGTTTCCGTATCCGGAATGCGCAGCATCGCTTCGGCGAGACACATCAGCGCGATCCCCTCGCGGCTGTCGAGCGAGAATTCCTGCGTGAGCAGATCGACGCCACCCGCGTCGATTCGCGCATCGCGAACGCCCTGTGCCAGCTTGCCCGCGAGCGCTTGCGCCTTCGCGAGCGCAGGACCGTCCATTCTTGCTTCCTGCATCAGCGCCTGAACGACAACCTGCTCGTCGAGGGAGGAAGCGTCGACGATTTTACGACGCAGCGCGCTCAATTCAGTCGAGACCGTTTGCATTGCTTTGAATTCCGTCAGCATTTTGATAGACCCACTCATTGCTTCGACAATTTATTGTGTTTCGCTTGCGTGGAAACTCGCGATACTCACCCGGCATGCCCGCGCAGCCGTTCGGTGCGGCGCCGTAGCCATTCGAGCGTGACGAGAAGCAGCGTCGAAACGACAACGAGCACCGTTGCAACGGCGAGGATGGTCGGGCTCAGTTGCTCGCGGATGCCGGCCCACATCTGCCGAGGGATCGTCCGCTGGTCCGGGCCCGTCAGAAACAGCGCCACGACGATCTCGTCGAACGACGTCGCGAATGCGAACAGCGCGCCCGACACGACGCCCGGTGCGATGATCGGCAGCTTGACTTGCCAGAACACGCGCATTGGCGATGCGCCCAGGCTGCGTCCGGCGCGCGTCAAGGTCTCGTTGAAACCCGCCAGCGTGGCGGTCACCGTCACGACGACGAACGGCACGCCGAGTGCCGCGTGCGCGAACGTCAGGCCGAGCAGGCTGCTGGTCAGTCCGAGCGGGCTGAATGCGAAATACACGCCGACCGCGGTGATGATGACCGGCACGATCATCGGCGAGACCAGCACGCCGGTGATGAACGACTTGCCTTTCAGTCGCGGATGCATGAGGCCGAGCGACGCCAGCACGCCCAGCAGGCTCGCGAGCAGCGTCGAGCTGACGCCGACGATCAGCGTGTTGCGAAGCGCGAACATCCATTCGGCGCTGTCGAAGAACTCCGCGTACCAGCGGAAGCTGAAGCCGGGCATCGGATACGTGAAGTACGGCTGCGAATTGAACGACAGCGGCATCACGACCAGTACCGGGAGCACCAGGAACAGCAGCACGAGCAGCGAGATCGCGACGTGCGCGTAGCGTCCCGCGCGCCCCCAGATCGTCACGTATGCAGGAAAATTGAACATGGCTTCACCCCAGCTTCACGCCGGCACCGCCGGTCAGTCGAACGAACATCCCGTACACGATCAGCACGCCTGCCAGCAGGATCGTGGCCAACGCACTGGCGAGCCCCCAGTTCAATGTCGAATTCACATGGTTCGCGATGTAGTAGCTCGCCAGCTGGTCTTCCGGGCCGCCGACGATCGCGGGCGTGATGTAGTAGCCGACCGCGAGGATGAAGGTCAGCATGCCGGCCGCACCGACGCCGGGCAGCGTCTGCGGGAAGTACACCTGGAAGAACGAGCGGATCGGGCCGGCCCCGAGCGAGCGCGCCGCCTTCATGTACAGATTCGGCACGCCCTTCATCACGCTGTAGAGCGACAGGATCGCGTATGGCAGCAGGATGTGCGTCATCGCGACCAGCACCCCGAAGCGGTTGTAGATCAGCGGCAGCGCCGTATCGGTGAGGCCGAGCCGGATCAGCCAGTCGTTGAGGACACCGTTGGTCTGCAGCACGACGACCCACGCGGTCGTGCGCACGAGGATCGACGTCCAGAACGGCAACAGCACCATGATCATGAGGACGTTGCTGTATCGCGCCGGAATATTGGCCAGGAAGTAGGCGACCGGATAGCCGAACAGCAGGCACAGCAGGCTCACCGCGATACTGACCCAGGCCGTACGCAGAAACACGCCGATATACAGCCGCTCGCCCGGTGACTGACGGACGATCTCGCCCGTTTCGTCGCGCTTGAAGTCGAGCGCCTTCAGGTAATAGCCGAACGTCCAGGGTGACGCTGCATACTTGATGGTCGACCACGTGCGAAGCTCGTCCCAGCGAGGATCGATCGCCGCCATCCGCGCGCGCCACGCGCCACCCGTCTCACCCGTCTCACCCGTCTCGTCCGCCAGATGCCGGGCAGTCTTCATCAGCAGGCCGCGCATCCCGGTTTCGTCGTAGTTCAGGCGGGACGCGATGCGGCTGAGCCCCTCGCCTGCCCGGCTCGCGACCAGTTCCTTCCCGAACGTCGCATACAGTTGCTCGTCCGGCAGCTTGCCGGCCTTCGGTTCCCATTCGCGCAGCATGGCCGCGGTATGCGGCAGTTCCTGCGACACAGTCGGGTCGCGCAGGCTTTTCAGCAGCAAGCTGCCGATGGGAACCAGGAACGTCACCAGCAGGAAGGCGAGCAGCGGAAACATCAGGAGCATCGCCTTGATCTGCCCCGCACGTTCGGTCCTGCGCAACCTGGCTTTGAGCGCCTTCGAATCGGGAACGGCAACGTTCTCGATCTTGTGCGTCAGTACCGTCATGTCACTGGGAAGAATCATCATGTTCGGCGGTAGCGACCGCGCCTCCTGGTATGAACAGTGGTCAATCCTGTTACTTGCGCCCCGACCAGTGCGCAAGTTTCCGGTTCAGGTCGTCGGCTCGGTCCACCCGAACGACAACGATCAGGAATCCAAATAATCAACTCCGGTTCGCTTCGCGGTCTCCACGCTGAATTGCTCCGGTGTTCCGGCGAGACGCCGGCCCTGCTACATCGACACTACAGTGCTCGACACGCGTCGGCCATCCAGCCGATATCGACGGAGTCGCCTATCCTCAGGTTGCGCGCAGCGCCGTCGTTGGGCAGCTTCACGATGAAGTCGCTCCGGCCGCAAACCTGCATGACGATGCGCAGGTGGTCACCGTAATAGATCAGATCCTTGACGCCTGCGTTGAACACGTTGTCGCACCTGCGCGCGTGCTCACCCACCGCGATACGCTCCGGACGCAACGACACACTGGTGTTGCCCGACAGCTGGATCCCGCCGTTCGCGCTTGCATGGATCGCCTGGCCGCCATCGAGATGAACGACACAGCGCGGATGGTCGAGCGAAGACACGACCCCGTTGAGCTCGTTGCTCTCGCCGATGAAGCGGGCAACGAACGCGTTTTCCGGCTTCTCGTAGAGCTCGGACGGCGATGCGAGTTGCTGGATGATCCCGTTGTTGAACACCGCGATCCGGTCAGACATCGTCATCGCTTCGCCCTGGTCATGGGTGACGTAGACGACGGTCAGTCCGCTCTGCTCATGAATCTGCTTGATTTCGTACTGCATCTGCTCGCGCAGCTGTTTGTCGAGCGCACCGAGCGGCTCGTCCATCAGCACCAGTGCGGGCTCGAATACCAGTGCGCGTGCGACAGCAATGCGCTGCTGCTGGCCGCCGGACAACTGCGCCGGCATACGGTTCGCGAACTTCTCCATGTTCACCATCCGCAGCGCCCGCATCACCTTTGTGTCGATATCGCTTCTGGAGACCTTCCGGACCTTCAACGGAAACGCGAGGTTCTCCGCGACCGACTTGTGCGGAAACAGTGCATAGCTCTGAAACACCATGCCGATGTTGCGTCGCTCCGGCGGAATCCGGTTGATCGGTTTCCCCTGGAGGAGAATCTCGCCGTGCGTGGCGGTTTCGAAGCCCGCGAGCATCATCAGGCAGGTCGTCTTGCCCGACCCGGACGGCCCCAGCATCGTGAGAAATTCGCCCTGCTCGATCTCGAGGTTGAGATTCTTCACGACCAGCGTTTCGCCGTCGTAAGTCTTCTGGACGTTCTTGAATGAGACAATCGTCGACATCGTATTCTCCTGTCGATCAGAGTTAGCGCTTCAGCGCTTACTCTGATCCCATGCTTCGCGGAAACCCTTACCCGGGCTTATGCGCCGAACCGCCACTCGCGCGGCGGCAGGTACGTTTCCTTGACCACCCGCGGCGACGCCCAGCGCAGCAGGTTCAGATACGAGCCCGCCTTGTCGTTCGTGCCGCTCGCCCGACCGCCGCCGAACGGTTGCTGGCCGATCATCGCGCCGGTCGGCTTGTCGTTCAGGTACAGGTTGCCCGCGGCGTTGATCAACGTGGCTTCCGCCTGGTGCAGCGCGAAGCGGTCGGTGCTGAAGATCGAACCGGTCAGCGCGTAGGGGCTCGTCGCATCGATGAGCTCGAGCGTGTCCGCCCACGCGTTGTCGTCGTAGACGAAGACCGACAGGACCGGGCCGAAAAGCTCTTCCGTCATCAGCGCATGCTTCGGATCCGACACTTGCAGGACGGTCGGCTCGACGAAGTAGCCGGGATCCGACCAGGTCTTGCCTCCCGAAACCACGGTCACCGAGCTGTCTTCCTTGGCGGCACCGATCACGCGTGCGAGCTTCTGGTAAGACGCCTGCGAAATCACCGCACCCATGAAGGTGTTCGCGTCGGCGACATCGCCGACCTTGAGTTCCGCCAGGCGCTCGCGCAGTTCGTTGCTCACCGCCGGCCACAGGCTGCCCGGAATATAGGCGCGCGATGCCGCGCTGCACTTCTGGCCCTGGTACTCGAACGCGCCGCGGATGAGCGCGATCGCCACTTCGGACGGGTTCGCCGACGCATGCGCCAACACGAAATCCTTGCCGCCCGTTTCACCGACGAGACGCGGAATCGTGCGGAATGCATCGATCTTCGACGCAACGCCCTTCCACAGCGACTGGAACACCGCCGACGAGCCCGTGAAATGAATACCTGCCAGATCGCGCGAAGCAAGCGCGACGCGTGTCGTCATCTCGGCGTCGCCGGGCACGAAGTTGATGACGCCCGGCGGAAGGCCTGCCTCCTCGAGCGCTTCGTAGAAAATGTAATTCGCGAGCGCCGACTTTTCGGACGGCTTCCAGAGCACCGTATTGCCCATGATCGCCGGCGCGGTCGTCAGGTTGCCGCCGATGGCCGTGAAGTTGAACGGCGAGACCGCATATACGAAGCCTTCGAGCGGTCGCCAGTCGGCGCGGTTGACCGCGGTCGGCACCGACAGCGGCTGTTCGGCGTACACGCGTTGCGCATTGAACGCATTGAAGCGCAGGAAGTCGATGAGCTCGCAAGCGCTGTCCGGCTCGGCCTGATCGATCGTCTTGCTCTGGCCCAGCATCGTCGCCGCGTTGATCTTTACGCGCAGACGCGTCGCGATGATTTCGGCAGCCCGATGCAGAATCGTCGCGCGGCTGGCGTGCGTCAGGCTCGCCCAGTCGCGCGCCACCGATTTCGAGCTCGCGATGGCTTCCGAAACCTGCGCTTCGGTCGGGCGGTGGATGCGGGCCAGCACGCGTTGATGATCGTGCGGCGCGCGTACCTCGACCGTGTCGTTCGAGAAATATTTCTTCCCGCCGATGACAGTCGGGATGTCGACGACTTCGCGTTGCCCGAGGGCCTTGCTCAGTGCGTCTGCAGCTTCGGTTCCCGGGCGGAACGATACTTCCGGTTCATTGGCCGGCAGCGGAAATTGTGCACCTGAACTCACGCTCACTCCTTGTCAAATCGTTTCGATAAAACCGATCGCGGATTCCGCATCAGCCATCGGGTTTGCCCCGTGTTCGGTGCGGTTTTCGGCAGCTTTTCCCGGATCGGTCACTTCAGTTTCGAGAGTAGTGGCTGCCAAAAAAGCCCCGCGTTTCTTCATCCCGACTTATGCAAAGAATCGGACATCGTTATGGAAGGCCGATGCCCTACTCGGCTCCGATCGTCGTGACCGGGACCCAGCGGCCGCCCTTCACCTGATAGAGCGTCGAGGTCGGATTCTTGAGGTCGCCGTTCGCGTCGAATGCGATCTTTCCGGTAATGCCTTCGTAGTGCGTTTCGCGCAGCGCGGGCAGGAAGTCGGCGGGTTTCGCGGAATTGGCCTGCTTCATCGCGTTGATCGCCACCCATGCGCAGTCGTATGCAAACGGCGCATAGGTCAGCATGTCGGAGCCGAACCGACTCTTGTATTTCTGGATGAACGCCTTGCCTTGCGGCAGCGTGTCGATCGGGCGCCCGTATTCCCACGCCATCGCGCCCTCCGCGGCCGGCCCCGCGTCGTTGATGAAGATGCGATCGGCGATGCCGCCACTGCCGACGAACTGGGTGCGCATGCCGAGTTGCCGCATCCGTTTCGTGATGAGCCCGGCCTGAACGTCAAGGCCGCCGAAATACAGCAGGTCCGCCTGCGCCGCCTTCACGTTCGTGAGCTGCGCGTTGAACTCGACGGCCTTGTCGTTGGTGAATTCCGACAACGCAATCTTGCCGCCAGCTGCGCCGACGGCCTTCTTGAATTCCTCGACGGCGCCCTGGCCGAACGCGGTCCGGTCGTCCATCACCGCGATGCGCTGCGCCTTCGTGACGGTCACCGCGTACTTGCCGGCATTGCCGGAATTCTGCGCGTCGGTCGCAATGATGCGGAAGACCGTCTTCAACCCCTGGCGGGTAATGGCCGGATTGGTCGCCGCGGGATCGATCAGCGGAATGCCCGCTTTCGCGAAAATCGGCGCGGACGGCAGCGCCACGCCGGAGTTGTAGTACCCGACGACCGCGACCACGCCGTCGTCGACGAGCTTTTGCGCGACCTGCACGCCGATGCGCGGGTCGCCCTGGTCGTCGACCGCATCGAGTTCGAAGCGGACTTCCTGGCCGCCCAGCTTGACGTGCTGCGCATTCGCCTCCTCGATCGCGAGGCGCACGCCGTTCTCGATGTCCTTGCCGCTCGCCGCACTCTGCCCGGTGAGCGGACTGGACACGCCGATCTTGACGACCTGTTGTCCGTAGGTCGCGCCGCAGGCGACGGACAACGCGATGGCGCTCAGGCCGGTGGCAAGCGCCCTGTGTGAAAAGCTGAGCATTGGTTCAGTCCCGTCGATAGAGGGAACTGGTCAATCGCTGTAATGGACCAGCGCGTTACCCGCCCCCAAATAAAAGAGTTGCACCCGGCCCACATTTCACTGAACAATTGTTCAGTGTCATGCAGGCTCGATTCACTATATAGCCGATCCGGTCGATATCAAAAATAAAACGCCGCTGATAACATGCGTATTAACACCGATAACTCACCGTTTCGAGCCAAGTTCTCGCTGCTGGACGATCCGAAAATGTGAACATTTGTTCAATCAGCGAGACATGGGACTCGTCGCCCGCAGCCCGATCGCCATGAACGCTTGTTCAGCCACAAGCAATCAGCGCTATCATCGGGCGAACCCTTCACTGCTCCGCACGGGATGACGGCAAGCAGCACTCAATCTGGAAGGAACGGAGCACGATCATGGAAGACGGCAGCCGCGGCGGAACCGTTTACGAAGGCCGCAAGGAAGAATCCGCGCAATACGAGGGCATGCGCCTGAAGCTGATCGACTCGACACTCGAAGTCGTCGGGCAAGTCGGGCTGGAGAACCTGACCATCCGCAAAGTCAGCGAGTACGCCCGCGTTTCGGTCGGGTTGGTGCACCACCATTTCGAGAACAAGAACAACCTGGTCTACAAGACCTTCGTGTATCTGATCAGGCGCGTGCGCGAGCAACTCACGGCCGGGCGGCGAGGCATTGCCGACCCGATAGAGCGCATGAAATTCACGGCGGACATGTGCTTCAGCGACGAAGTCTTGAGCCCCGGCGCGGCCAACGTCTGGCCGCACATGTGGAGTTCGTCCGCGCACGACGACGAAGTGCGGCGGCTCTGCACCGCTTTTTCCCGGCGCCTGCGGTCAAACTTCATCCACGACCTTCGAAATGCCGGGTGCGACAGGACCATGGCAACGATCTGGGCCATTCAGGCGATGGCGCTGGTGCACGGGCTCTGGATCGAGCACCGGGTAGCCAGCACCATCACGATCGATGAAGTGATCGGGGTATTCCACGGCATGATCGACGATGCGACCGGACAGATCTGGCGACTGAACATGCGCCGCGCGCCGCGGCGGCAGACGCCGGACGGATCCGGCGAGCCCGGGCATCAATCGGCTTCGGGCAGATAGACGTCTTCCGGCTTCAGCGACAGCGTCCTCGCGATATCGCGGGACACTTGCCGCTCATACGCGCGGCGAAGCAGGTCGTAAAGGTCGGCAGGCAGATGGCCGAGCTCGTTCTCGCGGTATGACAGGTAGAACGAACGACTCAAGCCCGCATACGGCCGGCCGTGCCGCGAAAATTCCGTGAGCGGCACGACGCTTATCTCCGGAACATAGTGCCGCGATTGCCACACGCAAAGCGGCGTGGTGATCGCGAAGCCGAGCCCGGCGGCCACGAGGCTCAGCGCCGGATCCGTTGCATCGAATTCGCACGATCGCTCGATGTGCTCGCCATGCGCGGCCAGATACGCATCGACGTGCTGGCCGATGACCGATCTCGCACTGTAGCGAATGAACTGAAGGTGCCTGGCCAATTCGGTCAGCGTCGTCAAGCGATCGATTTCGAAGCCTTTGGGCAGTACGACAAAGTACGGTTCGGAAAACAGCTTTTGCTTGCGAATGCCCAACGCCGGAGTGGTGCCGCTCGTCGTCACGGCAACGTCCAGCTGACGGGCTTCCAGTTGCGCATCGAGCGCCGGCGTGATGCCGGACCAAAGCCGGATCTGATGTGACGCCCCCGAAAGCGCCTTGATGATGATCGGGCCGATCGTCGCCGCAAAGGAGTCCACGCACCCGAGCCGGACGACGACGCGCTTGGCCCGCGACACGTTCCGCACGCTCTCCACCATCTGGTCCGCACTCTGCAGCAGCGATGCGGCGTGCTCGAACAACCGTTGACCGGCCGCGGTCGGCCGTGCTGGCCGGGTCGCGCGGTCGAGAAGCGTGGTGTCGAGCAGCGTCTCCAGCGCTTTGATACGCTGCGACACGCCCGCTTGCGAGATGTTCAGTCGATCGGCAGCGTCGGAGATGGAACCGGCTTCCACGACCGCCAGCCAACTGGCAAGGAGATCCCAATCGGGATACCGTTCAGGTCCGCTTTCTTTCATGATCGGCATCAAAGTGACAGATGACTGTAGCACGGCAGGCTGTCCGCCTGAAGTCCTCGCCGGAACGAATCGATCTCGCGATTCACGCGTCAAGCGCCATCGGCATTCGTCAACGTCGACAGCGCGTCCAGCAGATTGCCGAGCAGCACGCCAAATTCGCTGGCGGTCGACTCGCCGACACGTATGGCCTCGCAATCCTCCCGCCACTTGCCGGCCACCTCCAGTTCCACGACGTGAATGCCGGCTGCCGGCATGCCGTAGTGCTGGGCCGCGAACGAATCCGCCAGCTTTCCGTTGACGACCCATGAGCGCCCGCCGCTCCGCACCGACTTCGTCAGTGTGCTGACGAGGAGCTTGTCGCACGAGCGACCGCGGTTCGTTCCCACATTGCAATCGGCAGCGCCGGATTGACGCTGATACGGCGAAAGCCGCGAGCTGGCGTGCGACACGACGAGCAGCACGTCGTCATGAATGTCGCGCAATCGCTTCAACTCGGTCGCAAGTGTCTCGTGATAGGGCGTCCAGTACTTTCGTACACGCCGCATGACTTCGCCTTCGGACGGCTCGGCCACGCCGCTGTAAAGACTTTCCCCCAATGGGGAATGAGGCCGGCACAGGGCGCTGCGGCCGAGCTCGGACGCAGCGGATGGACGGTCGGCGACCATGTTGACGTCGATCACACACGGATGCATGCGCGCGGCAATGCACGAAATCCCGCGCGCCACGGCGGCCTCCTGAAGTCGTGTGCCGCCCGGATCCACCCGCGTCTTCCGTACGGCCTGCCACGCGCGCAGCGCCGTCAACTCCTCCGGAATCGCCGTCCCGACATGCGGCGCCGCAACCAGTATCGGCCCGTCGCCGCGATAGATCTGACCACCGGCCTCATCGTGCATGGCGTCGCCCTCGATTTCGTGTCCGCACGCGTGTCATGTCGAACTGAGCCGGGTGACACGCATCGTGATGTTCGCGCGTCGGTCAACGGTACGCGTCGCGACGGGTCGGCGCGATATCGTAAGCGCGGCTTTATCTATGCATAAGCGCCCGTTGGGAAGAATCGGTCCAATTTCGTCCACCCCAAGATGACTTCGCGACCGGAATGCGGGCTCGCGCAGACATCTGCACATTTCTTGGTGAGGTATTGAATGAATCACTCTTTGAAGGCGTTGGCGCTCGTCGCGATCGGGATGGCGACCCTGCCTGCCACGGCATCCGAACTCATTTTCTCGACCTGGGGCGGTTCGTATCAGGACGCGCAAAACGCAACCGCAGTACGTCCGTTTGCGTCGCAATCGGGAACCAAGGTCAAGATCGATACGTACAACGGCGGTATCGCCCAGATCCGAAGCCAGGTCGAGACGAAGAACGTCACGTGGGACGTGGTCGACATGCAGCTCGCCGACGCGACGCGCGCCTGCGACGAAGGTCTGCTCGAAAAGATCAACCCCGCTTCCCTGCCGGCAGCCTCGACGGGCGCCGCGGCCAAGGCCGACTTCATGCCTGGCGGTCTGTCGGACTGCATGGTCGGCAACATCGCATGGTCCACGGTGATCACGTACAACAAGAACGCGTTCAAAGGCGCGGAACCGACGAAAATCGCCGATTTCTTCGATCTCAAGCGATTCCCGGGCAAGCGTGGGCTGCGCAAGTCTCCGGAAGCCGCGCTCGAGTGGGCGCTGCTCGCCGACGGCGTCCCCGCCGCCGATGTCTACAAGACGCTCGCGACGCCCGACGGCCTGAAGCGCGCATTCAAGAAGCTGGATACGATCAAGTCGTCGATCGTCTGGTGGGAAACCGGCGCGCAGCCGCCGCAGCTGCTGGCCGACGGCGAGGTGACGATGACGAGCGCCTATAACAACCGGATCTACGTCGCCGCGACGCAGGACAAAAAGCCGTTCGGATTCCTGTGGGATGGCGAAGTCAAGAACATCGAGGGCTATGCGATCGTGAAGGGGTCGAAGAACCTGAAGGCGGCGCAGGACTTCATCCGCCATTCGACTTCGACCGAATCCCTTGCGAAACTCGCGTCGGCCACGGCACTCGGGCCGCTGCGTCAGTCGTCGGTCAAGCTGGTCGATCCGAAGGTCGCGCCTTACCTGCCGACCGCGCCGCAGAACCAGAAGAACGCGATCGACACCAACATCGCATTCTGGGCCGATCATTCCGACGATCTGAACCAGAAGTTTGCAGTCTGGCTCGGCCAGAAGTAAGCACGCGAGGCGACCGCGGGGCGGGGCCATGCGTCGGATGACGCGCTGCCCTTGCCTGCCGTCGCGACAATCATGCCGATTCGAGCGCGATGACTGTCTATGCTTCGCGTGGCATGCGACGCTCGGCAATCGGCGCATGGCCGAACGCCCTTCGGTACGCCTTGCTGAAACTGCATGCCGACGGGAATCCGCAACGCATCGATACGTTTCCGACGAAATCGTTGTCGGTGCGCAATAATCCTTGAGCGTGCTTCAGGCGAACGGTCAGGTAGTACTCGCGCGGAGACGTGTTCAGATATTGCTTGAAAACACGTTGCATCTGGCGCGCCGACAGTCCGACGAGCCGGGCAATTTCGTCGCATGAAAGCGGCTCCTCGATGTTCGCCTCCATCAGCTTCACCGCCTCCACCAGCTCCGCGCGCGTCGACTCGAGACGCGCGCCAACCGGTATCGGCGGGTGTTCGCTTGCGCCCCGAAGCCTCGCCAGAATCAGATGTTGCGACACGCGTACGACCAGATGCGCGCCGAGATGCTTCGACATCAGATTGAGCATCATGTCCAGCGGGGCGGTGCCGCCGGTACATGTGATGCGATCGCGATCGACCACGAAAAGATCATGCGTAATCCGAACGTCCGGAAACTCGTCGCGCAGGCTGAACAAATTCGCCCAGTGCACCGCACAACGGTAATTGTCGAGCAAACCGGCCGACATCAGCGCATACGCACCGCTGCACAGCGAACCCAGTGCGATCCCGCGGCTCGCGAGCGCGACAAGCGCCTGCTGTAGCCGCGCGTCCACCGTCTCCCGGACGTGCGTGCCTCCACATACGATCATCACATCCGGCAGATCGCCGGATGGATCCAGCGCCTGCACGGGCCGGAGCTCGATGCCATTGCTGGCTTCGACTGGGACGCCGTCGACGGAGAAGACCGTCCAGCGATAGTGCTCGATACGGTCCACGTAATTGGCGATGCGCAGCGCTTCCAGTGCATTCGTGAACGCGATCATCGAATACGACGGAAGCATGAGAAACCCGAAATGGCGTGGTTTCGAATCCGGGACGAGCGAGACGTCGTGCACGATAGCAACGCGAGGGAAGTGAACGGGCCCACGTGGCCGGGACGCCGCCCGACCGGAGGCGCGAAACCGGGAACCGAAGGTCCGGCGCGGACTACAGATCCAGTACGAGATCCGACGTAGGCCGGCTGCAGCACATCAGACGGAGGCCCTTGTCGATTTCCCGCTGACGAATGCCGCCGTTGTGATGCATGTCGACGGTACCTTCCAGCACCGCGGTCTTGCACGTGCCGCAAATGCCCTGGCTGCACGAAGACGGCAATGCAACACCGGCCTTTCGCGCGGCTGTGAGCACCGTCTCCGTGCCATTCATCGCGAACGTCTTTCCGGACTTTGCCAGACGCACCGTATAGGTGCCATTAGCCACGTGCTCCGCATTACTGGATGCATCGGCAACGTCCGCAAGCGGCTCCACCGTTTCGGCAAAGTTGAAGCTTTCCTGATGGTAGCGGGCGGGATTGTGGCCGCCCCGAACCAGAATGTCCTTGACGGCGTTCATATAGCCCGAAGGGCCGCATGTGAACACCTCGCGATCGCGATAGTCCGGGACGTACTGGCGCAGGAGTTCGACGCTCAGCCTGCCGATCGGCCCGCTCCAACCGGCCTCCGACCCGTGCGCTTCGCACACGTGAATCACCTGGAGATTGTTCGCGTCCTCCCGCAACCGGTTCAACTCGCCGCGAAAGATGATGTCGTCCGGCGTTCTCGCACTGTGAACGAACACGATATCGCGGTTCAGGCCCAGATCGATCGCCGCGCGCGTCATTGACATCAGCGGCGTCACGCCCGAGCCGGCGGACAGGTAGAGCATTTTCACGGCAGGCGCGGATGCCGGCGTGAAGATGCCGGACGGACCGAACGCATTCAGCTCGACCCCGGGCCCCATGTTGTCGTGCAACCAGTTCGACATGATCCCGCCGGGCGTCCGCTTGACCGTGATGGACAACGTGTACGGCCGCGTCGGCGGTGACGAGATCGTGTAGCAGCGGCTGACCGGCGCGCCGTCAATGTCGGCCGATACGGTGATGAACTGGCCGGGCTCGAAGCCGAAGGGCTGTCCGTCTTTCGCACAGAAGACGAATGTCCGGACGTCGTGCGTTTCCGCCCGCACCCTGCAGCACACCAGCGTCTTGCGTTCGCTGCTCGACCATTGCGGATCCGCGCGCTCCCAGGTGCCAGGGTCCGAGAACCGATCCCTTGCTTGCGCGGCCGGTTCGATTGCGTAGAGATTCTCTCTGACTGTCATGATGAAACTCAGATACCGTGAACTTTCAGGCGCGCGTCGTACCAGCGTGCAAACTGGTCGAGCGCGGCTTCCGTGTAGGTCGAGTACGGGCCGGGAACATAGCCGGGGTCCTGCGTTCCGCTATGCGTGATTGCAACCAGATCCGCATCCTGACGCGTCGTGGCATCCCACACTTCCGTCAGCGTCTTCAGGTCGTAGTCGACACCTTCGACCGCATCCTGATGCACCAGCCACACGGTACGCACCACCGTCTTGTCCGGCGCGAGCGGCAGAATGTACGCAACCACCGCGTGATCGCTCATCACGTGGGTCCACGAGTGATGGGTCCACATATGGACATCGCCCAGATCGCGACGCGCCAGGCCGCCAAGCAGCTTCGTGCTCGCCACCTTCGTATCCATCGTCTGCGATTCACAGGCACCGGCAATGACGAGCCGCTGCGAACGGAAGTTCGTGTCGACGCTCTCGTCGAGCGACTCGAACGCCTCGCAGATATAGCCTGCCCCTTCCCACTCTTCGTTGCGGGCGGCATTGTGCGCCAGGTATTCGTCGTACTCGCGCAGCGATTCCTCGCTCTGCCCGTCCGGGCAGAAGCCGAAGTCGTGCGCAAGGAACGACTGCGTGAGCTCGGGATGCGTCCCGCCGCAGTGGTAGCACTCGCGATTGTTCTCGATCACGAGTTTCCAGTTGCCGTTCTCGACGATCGTCATCTCGTGCGCGATCTTCGTGCGCGGCATGTCGTGCGGCGCGAAGCGCGGCGCCATCACCGTCTCGAGCGTCGAGAAATCCTCCGGCGCCTCGTCGGCGAGGCAAACGAACACATGCGCGCCGACCACCTTGACGTGCACCGGGATCAGGCTTCGGCATTTCGTGTCGAATTTCTTACCCATGTGGGTCGCATGTTTCAGGCTGCCGTCCAGGTCGTACGTCCACTGGTGATACGGACACACCACCATGCCGACGGTCGCCTTGGCGCCGCCCTTCATCAGGCGTGCGCCGCGATGCCGGCAGACGTTCCGGTAAGCGCGGATGTTCTCGTCGTCGTCGCGCACGATCAGGACGGACGACTTGCCGATATCCACTGCGTATACGTCGCCGGGTTCCGGGACGTCGGCCGTCACGGCAACGAAGATCCACAGCTTCTCGAAGAAAACTTCGACGTCCGTCTCGAACACGTCCTGACGGCCAAACAGCCCGGCCGGCATCCCGTGGCCGGGCTTGCGGCTGTCGAGCAACTCGCGATGGGTCTTGAGCGGGATCGCAGACATGTACTCCTCCAACAGGTTGATTTTCGCAATGCTTTTATCGAGCGTTGCCGGAAGTATTGGAGTGACCATTCGTAGCGTCAACGCGCCTTATTTTCTGCTTCGCATTACTTTAAGTTATGCGACCTTTACCCGCTCCTGATTTACCCTGATTCAAGCGATCCGGAAGCAATCCAGCTCCATCCGACCTCGAGCCTGCACCCGCATGGCACAAACCTGATGAACATGACAAAACGAACAAAAGGGTATCGACGCATCGTCCCGTCGTTGACGGCACTGGTCGAGTTCGAAGCGGTCGCGCGCCTGGCAAGCTTTACGCTTGCCGCGACCGAACTGGGTGTGACGCAGGCGGCCGTGAGCCGGCAAGTACGGTTCCTTGAAGAAACGCTGAATGTCCGTCTCTTTCATCGCTTGCATCGCTCGATCTCGCTGACGAGCGAGGGTGAAATGCTGTACCTGACGGTTGCCGAATCCATGCAGAAAATCGCTGGCGTATTCGATCGCCTGTCGACCGGCGCCGAGCAGCAGGAACTCGTCCTCGCGTCGACCGCACCGTTCGCGCAATTCCGGTTGCTGCCGCGGCTTCCCAAGCTCAAGCAATCGAATCCCCCGTTGCAGCTGCGGCTGACCACCCAGATGTTCACGGCCGATCTCCGGCATGTCGAGGTCGATGTCGCGGTCCGCTATGGCGACGGCGAATGGGCTGACGGCACGTCGATCTTCTTGTTCGACGAGGAAGTATTTCCCGTCTGCTCGCCGCAGTTCCTCGAGGAAAACGGCATGCCGCAATCGCTCGCGGCGCTCGCCGCGCTGCCGCTCGTCGAATCCGATTCGACTTACGAGGGATGGATGGGCTGGGACTCATGGTTCCACTCGGTTGGGCACCGTCCGAGCCGATTGAACTACGTGCTTCGCTGCAGCCTCTACACCGACGCCGTCCAGGCGGCGCGATACGGGCAAGGCGTCGCACTTGGCTGGAGCCGGATGGTACACGACCTGCTGGCGAACGGTGAGCTGGTCCGACTGTCGGTCGCATCCTGCAAGATGAGCGACGCCTATTTCGTCGTCGTTCCTCACGGCCGCTCCATCACGCCTGCAGTCAACCAGTTGATCGACTGGTTGCGCGAGGACCTCCCGGTTCGCTGAGCCCCGCCGCTTGACCTTCCACACCCATCGTGGATCGACCTGCGTCGCGTTGCCTTCGTTGCCTACGGTTTCGTTCCCATAACTTAATGTAATGCGACCTGGAAAATATAGTCCGTTGACCCGCCTTTTCGTTCTTTCGATACTGGCCTGAAACGTACGCTGACGCCAGGCCTGTGCGGCAGAGCTTCCGGGCACACTGCACGCAACGGATCCGGCATGGCGCACCGTCCATACCAACGAACTGGAGGAGCAATGTCGGCTGTCAGTACGCTTCATGCCGCAACCACGATGCAAACGAACGGGAGTCCCGGCTTTCCGGACTTTCTGATGGAGCGTGTACGCGCCTATCGTATCGAGCAGGTCAGGAAGGCGCTTGTTTCGCGGCAATGCCCTGCGATCGTTTTGTACGATCCCGTCAACATTCGCTACGCGACCGATACGTCCAACATGCAGGTCTGGACGGGACGCAATCCGACTCGCTATGTGATCGTTTTTGCGCACGGACCCGTCGTCGGTTTCGAGTTCCACAACTGCGAACACGTGTGGAACGGCAACACGCTAGATATCGAGCTTCGCGGCGCGACATGCTGGAATTACTTCAGCTCGGGACCGGAATCGACACGCAAAGCCAGGCAATGGGCCCGGGAAGTGGCGGACCTGCTACGCCAGCACGCGGCATCCGAGATGCGCATCGCGGTCGATAGACTCGATCCCGACGGCGCGCAGGCGCTACAGGAACACGGCGTCGAAATAGTGGACGGGCAAGCATTGATGGAACACGCGCGAGCGGTCAAGTCCGACGACGAACTCGTGCTGATCAGGGCGTCCATCGACGTCTGCGAACAGGGCATCCAGCGCATGCATAACGTGCTGACGCCGGGGATGAGCGAGCAGGACCTGTGGGCGCACCTGCACTACGAGAACATCCGGCTCGGCGGCGAATGGATCGAGACACGTCTGCTCGCGTCCGGGCCGCGCACGAACCCGTGGATGCAGGAATGCAGCGCAAGGATCATGAAGCAGGGCGAACTGATCGCGTTCGACACCGATCTCGTGGGTCCCTTTGGATACTGCGCCGATATTTCGCGGACCTGGACAGTCGGCCACGTTCGCCCCACCGACAACCAACGCCGGCTCTATGCAGCGGCATACGAGCAGTTGAATACCAATATGGAACTGCTGCGCCCGGGCATGAGCTTTCGCGAGTTCGCCGAGCGCAGTTGGAAGATGCCGGACGCGTACCGGAAAAATCGGTACAGCTGTATCGCACATGGCATCGGCATGGTGGATGAATATCCGTCGGTCGCGTATGACATCGACTGGGAAAGCGGCGGCTACGACGGCAGATTCGAAAACGGGATGACCCTGTGCGTCGAAAGCTATATCGGCGCGGAAGGCGGCGAAGAAGGTGTGAAGCTCGAACAACAGGTGCTGCTGACGGAAGCCGGCTGCATGCCGCTTTCGACGTTCCCGTTCGAGACGGATTGGCTCTAGGCTCCTTCCAGCGATTGGGCAATTGCAGGCAAAGCCGGACCGGATCCATCTTGATGCGAACCTATTGTGCCTTCGTCCTCCTCGGCGTGTTCTGGGGATCCAATTTCATCTATATGAAATGGGCCGCGGCTTTCATCAGCCCGGCTCAGATATCGCTGCTGCGCGTCCTGTTCGGTTTCGCGCCTCTAGCCGTTCTCGCGTGGCATAAAGGCGCAATCCGGGTCGGCCAGATACGTTACCTGCATCATTTCGCCGTGATGGCCGCGCTGGCCACGGCGTTCCCTTACTTCGCAATGGCACAAGGAACGACGCTGCTCCCGTCCGGCATTGCCGGGGTGCTGGGCGGGTCGTCGACCATCTTCACGTCATTGGCATCAGGCCTTTTCCTGCGCAACGAAAAGATGAACCGCCTGACGCAATATGGTGTCGCGCTGGGCATGGCAGGCATCACGCTGATCGCGCGACCGTGGGCCGGCATGAGCCATGGCGACTCCATCAGCCTGGTTGGCGTCGCATGGATGATGTCGGGATCAGCACTCTTCGGATTTTCGTACATCTACGCTCGACGTTTCCTTTCGCCGACCCACCTCGCTCCTCTGGCCATCGTGATCTGGCAGATGGGCCTTGCGTTGCTGATGCTTGTCGCACTGACCAACGTCCATGGCATCGAGCGGATATTCGAGGACGGACGCGCGACGGCAGGGATCGTGATCGGACTCGGGCTGCTCGGCACTGGCTCGTCGTTTATTCTCTATTACTACCTGTTGCAGAAACTCGGCGCCGTGGCGGCTGCAGGCGCCGTTTACATCACGCCCGTGGTCGCGCTGCTCATAGGGTGGAGCACCGGTGAAGAAGCAGGACCGGTCGAGGTCATGGCTGCCGTCCTCATTCTCGGCAGCATCGCCATGCTGGAGGCGGGTCGCCAATACCGCACGCGGCAGCAGTCGCGATTTATCGAGGGCGCTGCACCAGTCGAGTGACTTCGACGACCGGGCATTCAGTGTCGACATGGTTGCAGCGCAACGGAGATGACTACCGCCCGCGTTCGGTCGCCGTGCCAGCCCTGCCAGCCGGGGCGGCCTCCGGCTCAGCCGCCCGATCCAAACGAACGGACCTTGTTCATGACGTCATCCGGGACGTCGATCTCGCGCACCTTGATGTGACTGCCCGGAATGCGCACGCCGGCTTGCCCCAGCCTTGCGATCTGCGCGGCCAGGCGGGCTTCGAAATCGTCGGCGAATACATCCGCCTTCACGGCCACGAGGAAAAGCCCGACGCCAGGCGTCTCGCTCCCTTGTGCGTAATGCGGCGCGTCCATCGACCAGTTGGCTCCGGTCACGCCCGCCGCCAGGATCTCCATCATCATCGCAATGTTGGCGCCGCGTGCGCCTCCGAACGGCAATAGCAGGCCGTTTATGGCCGCGCGCGCATCCGTGGTCGGCACGCCTTGCCCGTCCACCGCCCAGCCCTCGGGTATCGCTTCGCCCGTTTCCGCAGCCTTGCGAACATTGACGAATGCGGTCGCGCTGGAGGCCTGGTCGATCACGAAAGGCCGCTCGTTGTCGACCGGAGCGGCGAACGATACCGGATTCGTTCCATACACGGCCTTGCCGCTCTCCAACGTGGTCATCTGCGCCGTCGCGTTGCAGGTTCCGAGCGCGACCAGGCCCGACTCCGCCAGCCTGCGCGTGTAGTAGCCAAGCTCACCGACAGTGAAGCTGTTCGACACGGCCAGCGTGACGACACCGTAAGTCTTCGCCCGGTCGACGAGCTCGTCGAACACGCGATCGTATGCCCGTTGCGCAATCCCACCGCGTGCGTCGACCCGTACGGCGGCCGGGGCCGGAAAGCTCACCTTCGGCTCGGCGCTCGCTGCAATTCTGCCCTTGGCGAATCCGTCCAGATAATCCGGAAGGTGGGCAAAACCGACCGCCTTGCTGCCGGCCAGTTCAGCCGATATCACTGCCTCGGCGAGCGAATGCGCGATCGCATCGTTCGCGCCAACCGCCTTGATTGCGTCGAACGCCACATGTCGCGCTGCTTCACGCTCGTATTTCATCGTCTCGTCCCCCAAATGCAGTGGACGACCCGAGCCGTTTCAATGTGCCCGTGTCGTCCGCATGCCAGCCTGTCCTATGTCATGCCCAGATGTCGCCCATCGTAAAGCCGTTGACGAACGGGTCGTCGGGATCGAGCACATAGGTGTTGTAGCCATAGATCCACGAGCGGCCGGAGATCGTCGGCACGACAGCCTGGATGTCGCCGATGCTGGCCCGCTCGACGAGATTGCCCGTAAACACGGTTCCCAGCACGCCTTCGTGCCGAAATGGCTGGTTCAGGTCCAGCTGGCCCTTGGCATGAAGGGTGGCCATCTTCGCGGACGTACCTGTTCCGCAGGGGCACCGGTCGATGGCACCTGTCCAAGTCGCCGGATTGCCGAAGTCGATTTCCCCGCTGGCAACCGTGACCACGTTCTTCCAGTCCGCATTCGGATTCCCGGTCGGACCGGACAGCTGAGCAATCGTGATGCCATACCCCGGATAATGCGGGTGCTCGACGGGCAACTGCTCTTGCGCCGCCTTCAGGATCAGCGCAGAGACTCGGGTAATTTCGCGACCGTGCTCGGCCTTCAGCTCGAGACCCTTGAACTGGCGAACATCGGCAATCACGTAGAACATGCCTCCCCAACCCACGTCCACCGTGACCCTGCCGAGATGAGGCACGTCGATGACCTTCTCGATGTGGGCGGCAAACGCCGGCACGTTTCTGAAGGTGACCGACGTGACCTTGCCGTTGCTGCACTCGGCCCTGATGCCGATCAGCCCCGCAGGCGCTTCCAGCTGAAACTCCGTCACCGGCTCCTGCATCGGAATCATCCCGGTTTCCAGCAGCACGGTCGCAACCGAAATCGTGTTGCCGCCGCTCATCACCGGATATTCGACCTGCTCCATGATGATATAGCCCGCCACCGCATCCGGATGTTTTGCCGGTACCACCAGATTGCAGCAGAGCGGAGGATAGCCGCGCGGCTCCCGAAGCATCAGCATGCGGATCTGATCGTCGTTCTTCTCGAGCCACTTCATTTGCTCGTAGACCGTGTTGCCCGGGATATGGGGAACGCCACCGGTGATCACGCGCATCGGCTCACCCGAGTGAGTCTCGACGGCATGGAAAGTGCGCTTGAAAGTCATGATCTTCCTGTGTTCCTACGTTCTTTACCGAAAATGATCGTTCTCGACGTTGCGCAAGCGTCTCCGTGCACTGCGACAACGCCGCGCTTGCGACTAAACAGCCCTAAGCCATCCTGGTTATGCTCATCGATCCGATGAGGCAACATACTCCGGTCGAAGAACTGACCGATCTGATTTAGCCCGCGTTGTGCTGATCATAAGCGCCGCTTAGGCAACTGACGTAAGTACTCCGAGGAACGGACGCTTCGGACATGACACTCCTGGCGTATGATTCGAGCGGAGGGAAAGCCCGTGAACGCGCAGCGACATTCACGGGAAGGCAAATCATCTCCAACGCGTCGCACATCCCGCGGCGGCCGTCACTGCATTTCCGGAGCACTATGTACAACCGACCTGAAAGCCTCGAAGAATTCATCGGCATTGCCAAAGTCCTGTTTCAGTCGCCGCGGCTGCCGGATGCTGCCCGAATGGTCGCTGCGAAGGTGTTCGATCGCCTCGAGCATCCATCCAGCGATGGCATGCGTGCAACGAAACGGCACCCGGCCTGCGACCTCCTCGACACAGCGCTTGCGCCCCTTCTTGACGACTCATCCGATCTGGGTGCCGCTGCACGCGCGATCAAGGCCCTCGAACCGTCACTGGGCTGGCAACAGCGAACGTCTGGATTGAATGGCAGTGCGAATTATGTCGACAAGCACGTGCATGGGGTAATCGTCGGACCCGGCGGCATGGAAAGCCGTTACGACGTTCAGCTCGGGTTTTCGTTGCTTGCTCCTTTTACCCGGTACCCCGATCATCAGCATCGCCCGGAAGAGGCATACGTGCTGCTGTCTGCGGGCGAATTTCGGCAACGGGATGGAGACTGGTTCGATCCGGGAATCGGCGGCGGGCTGCATAACACGCCCAATGTCGTGCATGCGATGCGGTCTGGAAGCGTCCCGCTTCTCGCAATGTGGTGCCTCCTGAGCTGACCGCGCGTCACCGGCGAACGCACATCGATCCTCGCCGGCGCGAAACTAGCCGACCAGCACCGTCTCCGCGGCATTCGGCAGCCGTGCCGCGCGATACGCGTTCGGCGACTCTCCGAATTCCTTCCTGAACTCGCGACCGAGGTGCGACGCATCCGAAAACCCACAGGACGTCGCGATATCGGCCACTGTGCGATCGGAACTCGTCAGCAGCCACGACGCCATTCGTATGCGAATCTGTCTCGCGTATGCGCGAGGCGACTTGCCGGTTTCCGTCGCGAACAGACGTTCGAGCTGCCGCACCGACACTTCGAGCCGTCGGGCCAGCTCGATCTGGCTCAGCGGCTGGCCGATGTGCTGCTCCATCAACAGAATCGCCCGCCTGACCTTCGGATGCGTAGCGGGCTCGAGCCCCGGAGGATGCGGTTGCGGCGCATTCCCTTTCTGCGCATCGTCCACCAGCAGGATGCGGAGCGCCTTCCGGACGATCGTCGCGTCAAAATGGCGAAGCAGGATCGCAGCGGCCACGTCGATCGATGCGCGCCCGCCGGAGCAGGTGATGCGCCTTCTGTCGACGACGAAAAGCCGGTCCGCGACGAGGTTGCGCTCGTCGATGCTCGAGAAGCGCTCGACGAAATCCCAATAGTGAAACCAGCTCACGCAGATTCGATATCCGCTCATCACGCCGGCCCGGACGAGCGCGAACGCGCCCGTGCAGACGCCCACGAGCGTGGCCGACGTGCTGGCCATCGTGCGTATGAACGCCAAGGTCGCGTCGCTCGCCGGCTGCCCCGAATGCAGCAGCCCGCCCACGATCACGACGTAGTCGAACGCCTCCGCTTCTTCGAATGTCGTCCACGGCGTGATCTGGATTCCGCAGCTCGCACGGACCGGAACGAGATTTTCGCCAACGATGGTCCACGAGCAACGAACCGGTCTGCTCATGTCGCCCTCGTCGCTCGCCAGCCTGAGAAGGTCGACGAAACCCGAGAATGCGGTCAGGGTGAAGTTGGGCAACAGCACGATGCCGAAGCGGAGCGGTCGCGAAGCTGCTGCGTTGGCGTCGATCGAGTGGCTAACCATGGGACGGCCTGCGTCTATGCATTTCAAACATTCGGGAACGACGAGCATTCGACGGACCGGGCGGCGCCTCGCGCATTCGACTTCATCGCCCGCTATCTGGCGACGTCGACTCCGACGTCGAGCCAGCCGCGCATCATCGTGCCGACCTCCTCGTCGAGCCAGTCACGAAACTGCCGATACTCCGGGCGCGACCGTGCGTTCTTGTGGGTAATCAGATAGTGATGACGGTCACGAAACACGATCACATCCGGCACCGGCCGCATCAGGCTCCCCTGCTCGACCTGGCGATGCACGAGGTGATGCCAGCCAAGCAGCGTCCCCTCGCCGGCTTCGGCCTGCGCGACGAGGAGCCGGTAATCGTTGCTCTCCAGATTCCTGTTCTCGACCAGCATATCGGTGCCGTCGCCCTGCTGAAACCAGTTTCGCCACACGCGCCAGTCCACGTGCTCGCACACCTGCGCACGGCCCAGCAACGACAGGTTCAGCGTCGGTTGCGACAGCAGGTCCAGCGGTTTCAGCGTCCTGCCGCGAAAATGCCGATCGTGGAACGACGGACTGCAGACCGGGTAGACGATGTCATGGAACAGCGGCTCGACCTCGAACTCGGCCTCGCGCGGCGGATTCTTCGTGATGATGATATCGGGCTCCATCAGCTCGTCCAGCTCCATGAAGTGCTCGGTGACCATCACGTGCATCCGGATATCCGGAAATCTGTCGCGGAACGCCGGCAGCCTGGACGACAGCCACAGCGCGGAAAACGTATGCGACACGCAGATCGTCAACGCGTGCTTGTCCGTGCGGCGTACGGCCTCCGCCGCTTCCGCGATGTTCATGATCGACAGATACGACGCGTTGTACAGGATGCGCCCGGCATCGGTCAGCGCGATATGCCTGCCCGTACGCTCGAACAGCGCGACGTCGAGGGAATCCTCGAGCTCCTTGATTTGTCTGCTGATTGCCGCCTGGGTCACGCACAGCACCTCCGCGGCCTGCGTGAAGCTCTCGTATCGCGCCGCCGTCACGAAGCACCTCAGCGCCCGGAGCGACGGCATCTGGGCGAGGAGTCTGTCTGTAAATAGCTGCTTCTTCGACATGGGTTTTACTCTCAAAACGGACACGCGCAACGCACGCGAACGCGCAGTTCGTCATCGCGCTCACGCTGCCGGCAGAAATCCCGCTATCGTGCCACGAACCCCAACAGAGGCCCGGATGAAACGAGTGTGCGAGCCCGCGTGCCGGATGGCAAGCGCCGCGAGCCCCGCAGACAGACGGGGCTGGCGTGCGTCACATCAACTTCAATCGAGCTTCAGCCAGGTCGTCTTCAACTCGCAATACTGGTCGTGCGCATAAACGGACTTGTCGCGCCCGCCGAAGCCCGACTGCTTGAAGCCGCCGAACGGCGTCGACAGATCCCCTTCGCCGAAGCAGTTGACCGTCACCGTCCCCGCGCGGATGCGGGCCGCGATCTTGTGTGCGCTGTTCACGTTATCCGTCCACAGCGAAGCGGCAAGCCCGTAGCACGTGTCGTTGGCGATTCGAACCGCGTCATCGACATCCTCGTACTCGATGATGCAGACGACCGGCCCGAACACCTCTTCGCGCGCGATGCTCATGTCAGGCGTCACCTGATCGAAGATCGTCGGCTCGACGAACCACCCGCCGGTCTCCGTGAGCGTCGCGTGTCCGCCACACACGACGCGAGCGCCTTCCTCCTTCGCCTTCTCGATATGCGCCAACACCTTTTCATGGTGCTTTGCCTCGATCAGCGCGCCGAGCTTCACGTCCGGGTCGAGCGGGTCGCCGGTTTTCCAGCCGGCGAGCACCGCCAGGATTTTCTCCAGCAGTTCCGCCTTCCGGTGCGACGGAACGAGGATCCGGGAACCGGCGCTGCAGTTCTCCCCCATGTTCCAGAACGCAGCCGCCACCGCCTGCTCGGCCACCGCATCGAGATTCGCGACATCGGGAAGAATGACCTGCGGATTCTTGCCGCCGCACTCGAGCACCACACGCTTCAGGTTCGTATCCGCCGAGTAGTGCAGGAAACGCTTTCCGGTGGCGGTCGACCCGGTGAACGCGATGAGATCGACGTCGGGATGACGTCCCAGCGCCTGCCCCGCGCTTTCGCCGAAGCCGGTGACGACGCTGAACACCCCCGCGGGCAGGCCGGCTTCGAGCGCGAGATCGGCGATCCGCAACGTCGACAGCGACGTCTGCTCGGCCGGCTTCACGATCACGCTGTTGCCGACGGACAGCGCCGGGCCGATCTTCCATGCGAGCATCAGTGCCGGAAAATTCCACGGCAGCACGGCGCCGACGACGCCGATCGGCTCGCGGGTGATCATGCTGACGACACCCGATCCCGACGGGGACAGCGCGTCATAGCGCTTGTCGGTCACTTCGGCATGCCAGCGTATGCAGGCCGCCGACTCGGGAATATCGAGCCCGAGACATTCGCCGATCGGCTTGCCGGCCTCGAGCGCTTCGAGCAGCGCCAGCTCCTCCGTGTGCTCGTCGATCAGTTGCGCGAGTCGCAGCAGCACCGCTTTCCGATGCGCGGGCGCGGCCTTCGACCACACGCCGGAATCAAACGCGTCCCGGGCCGCCTCGACCGCGCGATTCACGTCCCGTTCGTCGCATCTCGCCACGTCGGCCAGCACCTTGCCCGATGCCGGGTCGAGCGTATGGAACGTCTCGTTCGAAGCAGCCGGGCATCGCCGCCCGGCGATGAACGCGCGTCCGTCGAGCGCCAACGCTGCGGCCTTCTGTTTCCATTCCTGATAAGTCGTCATGTCCTGTCCTCTCAATTCAAAGCTCGGCCCCCGCCGAAAATTCCTTCGCCCAGATCGCGGCCGATACCGCCATGTCGACGATCGGCCGCACGGGCAGCGCACGCGGGTGCGGCTGGTTCAGCCGTTGCCGCACGAGCTCGTTCGAGTCACCCAGCGCATACTCGGCGATGAGCTTGCCGGACGCGGATCCCCTGCTCAGGCCCAGGCCGTTGCACCCGACCGCTTCGAAGATGCCGTCATCGCGGCGCCCGAACAACGCACCGTTGTTCGCGGACAGGCACAACGGCCCACCCCACGTGTATTCGAGTTCGACGCCGTTCAGCATCGGAAAGCGCCGATCGAACGATCGCTGATGCAGGCTCTTCGCCTTCGCCAGATCGGCCGGCGACACTTCGAGCCCCGGCCGGAACGCAAAGTGGTTGCGCACGCAGATGCGGTCCGTCACCAGCCGGCGCACGGTCGTGCCCATCGGGTCAGCCGGAATCAGCGACCACGATCGCGTTCCGCCGAGCCGTTTGATTTCGTCCGCGTTCAACTCGCGCGTCATCGACGCGAACGTATAAACGGGCAGCAAGCCGTTCGGATGCCGACCGAACGTCGCCGCATACGCGTTCGTGCACAGCACGACCTGCTTCGCGACGATCTTGCCGCGCGCGAAATGCAGCACCCTGGTATCGCCGCGATGCTCGATTTCCGTCACGGCGCTCAGTTCGAACACCTTCACATTCTTCGGCAGCGTCGCCGCCAGGCCGCGCATCAGCGCGGCCGGCTGCACCGTGCTGCAACCGGGCGTGAACAGTGCGCCGCGATAGAAATCGGTTCCGGTCACCGCACGAATCGCCGGACCGTCGAGCCATTCGAACGCTTCGTCGATCCGCGCGAGGCCGTCTGCAAAATGCTGGAGCGCTGCCTCGCCCTTGCTGTTGACCGACGCATGAAACTTGCCGTCGTCTCGCCAATCGCAATCGATGTCGTGCCGACGCACGATCGAGCGCACGTAGTCGATCCCGTGCCGCTGGAATCGAACGTCGGCCTTGTCCTCTTCCACACTGCGCGAGTAGCTTTCACTGCTGATGTCGTGCGGCAGATCGACGAAGAATCCGGAATTCCGTCCGGCTGTCGTCCGTCCGATGCGATCCGCTTCGACGAGTGCGATCGACGCGCCGGGCGCAAGCTCGGCCAGCCGCCGCGCGGCGCACAGTCCGGTAATGCCGCCCCCCACGACGACCCAGTCGTATCGACACTCGGACGACACCGTGTCGGCCGGCGCAGGCGGCGGCAGGATTTCCCACCAGCCGTTGACGCCGTCAGGTGCGGGAAACCGCGCAAATTCCAGATTCGAGGCCATGTCGTGTCACTGAGCCTGGCGGAACAGCGGCTTCACGAGCTGCGCGAAGGCGCTGCGCTCTTCGTCCGACAGCGCGCCGAGCGGCGCGCGCGCCGGACCAACGGGCAGCCCTGCCAGTTCGCAGCCGCAACGCACGTATTGAATGAATTTCCCGCTGCGCTCGAGCAGTTCGAGCACCGGCAGAAGCTGCGCCATCAGCTTGCGGCCCGTTGCGAAATCGCCCTGCTTGACGCACGCGTCGTACAGCGCGGTGTGGGCTTCGGGCAGGAAGTTCGAAGCGCCGCCAACCCAGCTTTTCGCCCCCCACGCAAAGAACTCGAGTGCCTGGTCGTCCATCCCGCAGCTCAGCACCAGCCTGTCGCCGAAGTGCGTGGCAAGGTGGTGCAGATGCGCGATATCGCCTGTGCTCTCCTTCATCGCGACGAAATTCGGCCGCTCGAGCAGGGTCGCGAGAACGTCGTCGCCGATGGCCGTGCCCGTGCGCGCCGGGAAGTTGTACAGCATGATCGGCATGTCGAGCGCATCGTCGACCTTCTGCAAATGGGTCAGCAGTTCTTCCTGCGTCGGCTGCGCGTAGTACGGTGCGGCCACCAGCAACGCCGACAGGCCGGCCCGCTTGGCCTCCTGGCCCAGGCGAAGCACCTCCTTCGTCGTCGTCGCGTTGATGCCGGCCGTCAGGAACGTCTTGCCGCCTGCCGCTTCGGCGACGGTATTGAACGTCCGCACACGCTCTTCGAAACTCAGCGCGTAGTATTCGCCGGTGGTGCCGCCGATACCGAGACCGGACACGCGGCCAGCCAGGTCGGCCGCATGCCGGCCGAGCAGTTCATGGTCGATTTCGCCGTCTGCGCTGAACGGGGTGACCAGCGGTGTATGTACGCCCTCGAAGCTCATTTCGATTCCTCTCTTCAATAAGTGGGTCAGGATCTCTGCTCGCTTTCACGACCGTGTTCGGCTGATGAAGTAAGCATACGACTGACGTTCCGGACAACAAAACTTTCGACGCGAATCGCGATTGCGATCGCGCCCTGAATGGATCGGCACGCGATTTCATCGATTCCTGGCGATCTCCCGGGCACCGTGACCTAGGCGTACGCCTCCGCGTGTGCATGGATCGGATACAGGCTGCACAGGTCGCGCACACGGCTTCGAACCGCACGCTCGACCTTCTCGTCTCCGTTCGGATCGCGTTCGAGCGCCGACAGCACTTCGAGAATCATCTCGCCGATCTGCTCGAACTGGGCCGTACCGAACCCGCGCGTGGTGCCGGCCGGTGTACCGAGCCGGATGCCGGACGTGACGGTCGGGTTTTCCGTGTCGAACGGAATGCCGTTCTTGTCGCACGTGATGCCCGCCCGTTCCAATGCCTTTTCGGCCTGCATGCCAGTGATGTGCCTGGCACGCAGGTCGACCAGCAGCAGGTGGTTGTCGGTGCCGCCCGTGACCAGGCTCAGCCCACCGGCCTTCAGCACATTGCCGAGCGTCTGCGCGTTGCGCAGCATCTGATCGATATAGGCCGTGAACTCCGGACGCAGCGCTTCGCCGAACGCAACCGCCTTGCCCGCGATCACGTGCATCAGCGGCCCGCCTTGCAAGCCCGGAAACACGGCCGAGTCGATTTTCCTCGCAATGTCGCTGCTGTTCGCCAGGATGAAGCCGCCGCGCGGCCCGCGAAGCGTCTTGTGCGTGGTGGACGTCACGACATCCGCATACCGGATCGGATTCTGGTGCCTTCCCGCGGCGACGATGCCCGCGATGTGCGCGATGTCCGCCATCAGCATCGCGCCGACGCCGTCCGCGATGTCACGGAATGCAGCAAAATCGAGCGCACGCGGGTAGGCCGAACAGCCCGCAATGATGAGCTTCGGACGATGCTGCTCGGCCAGCCGGCGAACCTCGTCGTAATCGATGCGCAGCGTATCCGCACTCACGCCGTACTGCACGGCGTTGAACCATTTCCCCGACAATGCCGGACGCGCACCGTGCGTCAGATGACCGCCGGCGTCGAGCGACATGCCCATCACAGTGTCGCCGGGATTCAGCAGCGCGAGCATCACCGCGCCGTTCGCCTGGGCGCCCGAATGCGGCTGTACGTTCGCGTATTCCGCTTCGAACAGCGCGCGTGCGCGGTCGATCGCCAGCGCCTCGATCCGATCGACGTGATCGCAGCCGCCGTAATACCGTCTGGACGGGTAGCCCTCCGCGTACTTGTTGGTCAGCACGGTACCTTGTGCTTCCATCACCGCGGCGGATGCGATGTTTTCGGACGCAATCAACTCGATCCGGGTTTGCTGGCGACGCACCTCCAGCGCGATCTCCGACGCGATGACGGGGTCGCGGCTCTGCAGCGGTTCCGAAAAAAAGCGCGAGTTGTCGTTCACTTGGTCACTCCGATGGGCAGGTCATCACTGCTGCAGCCAGGCCTTCACCTTGTCCGGATGCGCGTCGACGAACTTCTTTGCCGCCGTCGCGTAGTCGTTCGTGGTGTTGCCTTCGAACTCGATCGACTCGACATCGGCGAGCGTCAGCTTGAAGTGCTTGAAGAACACGTCAGCGCGCGGAAACTTGCCGGCGAACTGCTTCGACGCGAACGCGTGAACCTGCTCCTCGCCACCCAGCGTCCCCTTCGGATCCTTCAGATAGCGCATCTGCCACTTCTGGAACAGCCAATGCGGGCTCCAGGCCGTCGCGACGATCCACTGCTTCGATTGATAGGCGCGCGACACGCCCGCCAGCATCCCGGCCTCGCTCGACGCCTGCAGGTTGTACCCGTCGAGGCTGTAGGCCTTGACGGTCTTCTCGGACGCCTGCATCAGGCCGCCGCCCGGCTCGATGCCCTGGATCGTCCCGTTCAGCTTGCTCTTGACCTCGGGCTTGTTCAGATCGGCAACCGACGACAGTTGGGCCTCCGGGATGTAGGCCGGCACCGCCCAGCCATTCTTGCCACCCGTATAGATGACGCCGACATCATCCAGGTCGTTCTTGTACTTCGCGTAGTACGTTCCGTGCGTGACCGGCAGCCAGCCGCCCACCATGATGTCCAGATCGCCACGCGCGACGCCCTGGTACTGGATGCCGATATCGGCCTGCACGAACTGGACGGGCTGCTTGAGATTGTTCTCCAGCACGTATTTGGCGACATTGGCGACCGCCAGCACGTCCGCCCAATTCGTCACCGCAATCTTGATCGGCTCGGCAGATGCGGCCGGCCCGACGCCGACGCCGAATGCAACGACTGCCGACACCGCCAGTTTCGCCAGAAGCGATTTGTACGCATTGCTATTCATCTAGTACTCCTTTTCAATCAACTAAAACCTTGAACGATGACGGACGCCTTGACGTAGCGTGTCTGGTCCCCGCGTACTGCCGTACTGCTTTATTCGCTTTCGCAACGGCACTGATTGCGCAGTGCCGATCCGCACCTCGAACACCTCGGTCGATCGCGTCTGGCACGAATGCCTGCGATCGTCGCCGAAGGATCTGTCAGGTCTGCGCGGTGCCGCTCGCGCCCGACTTCCTCGCCCGCGCGGCCGGCCTCGATTTCTTCGCCTTCACGCCGAAGCTCTCCGTCAGACGATCTAGCACGATGGCCAGCAACACGACTCCGAGGCCGCCTTCGAAGCCGATCCCGATATCGAGACGCTGGATGCCGCTCAGCACATACTCGCCAAGGCCGCCTGCGCCGATCATCGATGCGACCACCACCATCGAAAGGGCCATCATGATCGTCTGGTTCACACCGGCCATGATGGACGGCAATGCGTTCGGCAACTGGATCTTCCACAGAAGCTGCCAATCGGTGCTGCCGAACGAGCGCCCGGCCTCCATCAGCTCCTCGCGCACCTGCCGAATCCCGAGCGTGGTCAGGCGTACGACCGGCGGCATCGCGAACACGATCGTGGCAATCACCGCCGGAACACGGCCCAGCCCGAACAGAATGACGGCCGGAATCAGGTAAACGAAGGCGGGCATCGTCTGCATGAAATCGAGCAACGAACGCAGCACCATGCCGACCCGGTTGTTCCGGGCGCCCCAGATCCCGAGCGGCACGCCGATCACCAGACTGAAGAACGTCGCGGCCGTGACGAGCGCCAATGTGGACACCGTCTGCGCCCACAAGCCCATGTAGTGGATCACGAGCAGCGCAAAGCCGACGAAGATCGAAAACACGACGCCACGACGCCACAATGCGAGCCCGATCAGGATCACGAGCATCGCGACGAACGGGATCGCGGCGAGCCCGTCTTCCAGCAGCTTCACCACCGCGCCGAGTCCGGCCGAGAACGCGTCGAAACCGCCGCGGAAATGTTGAAAAAGGAAGTTGACGACACTTTCTGCGAACTTCCCGATAACCGACGCGTTCATGCCGACCTCCGTTCCATCACCTGTTTGAGTATCGTCCGGCACGACACGACGCCTGCGAACCTGCCGGCCGCATCCGTGACGGGTACATCGTGCTGCTGGTTCAGTGCGATCGCCGCAAGCTGATGCAGGTCCGTTTCCGTCGACACGCGATCGACGTCGTGGAGAAAGGCCTCCCGAATCGGACGACTGCCCGATTTGTGCAGCGTCGCCGCCGTCACGCAACCCAGATACCGGCCGGTTTCGTCGCAGACGTAGCCGCATTCGGCGCCGCTGTCGATCAGCTGATTGAGGTAACGCTCGGACGGTGTGCCCGCATCGCATGAAATCAGCCCGCGGTCGACCCCGGTCATCAGGCTGGAAGCCTTCAGGAAGCGCGACACGTCGACGTTGCGGAAGAAGTCCCGCACGTACTCGTCCGCCGGCGACTGGATGAGCTCGGCCGGCGTGCCGACCTGAATCAGGCAACCGTCCTTCATGATGCCGATCCGGCCGCCGATCTTGACGGCTTCCTCGATGTCGTGGGAAATGAAGACGATCGTGCGCTGCTCTTCCTTTTGAAGGCGCAGCAGCTCGTTCTGCATCTCGAATCGAATCAGCGGGTCGAGCGCGGAGAACGCTTCGTCCATCAGAAGCACCGACGGGTTCACCGCAAGCGCGCGCGCCAGGCCCACCCGTTGCTGCATGCCGCCGGAAAGTTCGCTCGGCAGCAGCTTCTCGTATGATCCGAGACCGACACGCTTCAGCGCGGTGCGCGCGATGTCGTACCGCTCGGCCTTCTTGATGCCGGCCACTTCGAGCCCGTATGCGATGTTGTCGAGCACCGTGCGGTTCGGCAGCAGCGCGAACGACTGGAACACCATCGCCATCTTCTGCCGGCGGACGGCGCGCAGCTCCGGCGTCGACATCGGCGCGATGTCGCGGCCTTCGAGAATGACCTGGCCGGACGTCGGCTCGATCAGCCGGTTGAGCAAGCGAACGAGCGTCGATTTCCCGGAACCAGACAGCCCCATGATCACGAAGATTTCGCCGGCCTTGACGCTCAGGCTCACGTCGTTGACGGCGACCATGTTGCCGGTCTCGGCGAAGATCTCGTTGCGCCCGCGCCCCTGCCTCATCAGCTCGGCCGCGCGTTCGGGCTTCGCGCCAAATATCTTCGACAGGTTCTTGACCGTCAGAATGTCGGTTCCGGACGCGGCAACGGGCCTCACCACCGACGCCGCGGCGCCCGTGTTGATCGCGCCCGCCGCTATCACGTCGTGTGGCGCATAGGTCAGATTCGGGGTCATTCTGTCTTCCCAGCTGGCAGTTTCAGGAAAATGAAGCCCGCGGCCTTCTGCGTTTGCAGACATTCACGGTTGGCGGTCCGGGTTGCGTTCGCCAGCAGAATCGTCCTTCGGCTATTACGGCGGTTTTCACGGAGCTTGCGTCGAAATCAAACGCTGGCAGCCGCGATACCGTATAAATAGCCGGTCGCCGCACGAATATTGGAATATTCGGGCTTCGATTCGCCTTCCTCAGGTGGTTAATGCATTGATTGCAGCGTATCAAGCCAAATTGCGACATCCAGCTACATTTTCTCCATCCTTTCCCATACCTTTGGTAATGCATGCGACGCATGCCGCGACTGCCGGCGCATCGACGGAGGAAGCGGCCGGCGCGCAACGCCAATACCGGCGGCGCTCCGCGATGAAAAATGCGTCGGCAGCCGGCCTGCTCTGGAACGAACCGGGGCACCGGCCAGAAAGCAAGCTTTAAGGGAAAGTCCTGAGGAAGACACACAAACGGGCATTGACTGCCTGCGCGATTGGCGGGAAGCGAAGGCTCAGACGGCGCTGCTGGCGAGCAAGCACGCGACATCCTATTGATTTGTCGCAATCGTTCTAGCGGAATCGGCGCGTGTCTTTTCAAATAATGCTGTGGGACGCCGCGTCGCTCGCGACCCGGTGCGAATCCCGTCCGACAAGACACCTCTTCACTCACCCTTGGAAAGCGACATGTTCATTCGTGCCACCAGTACCGTCGAAAACGTCGATCCCGAAGTGTTTGCAGCGATCGAGCAGGAAAACCGCCGCCAGGAAGATCACATCGAGCTGATCGCCTCGGAAAACTACACGAGCCCGGCCGTGATGGCCGCGCAGGGCTCGCAGCTCACGAACAAGTACGCCGAGGGGTATCCGGGCAAGCGCTACTACGGCGGCTGCGAATACGTCGACATCGTCGAGCAGCTCGCGATCGACCGCGTGAAGGCACTGTTCGGCGCCGAAGCCGCGAACGTCCAGCCGAACTCAGGTTCGCAGGCGAACCAGGGCGTGTTCTTCGCGATGCTCAAGCCGGGCGACACGATCATGGGCATGAGCCTCGCGCACGGCGGCCACCTGACGCACGGCTCGCCCGTGAACATGTCGGGCAAGTGGTTCAACGTCGTCAGCTATGGGCTGAACGAGGCCGAAGACATCGACTACGAGAAGACCGAGGCGCTGGCCAACGAGCACAAGCCGAAGCTGATCATTGCGGGTGCATCGGCGTTCGCGCTGAAGATCGATTTCGAGCGTCTCGCGAAGATCGCGAAGTCGGTCGGCGCGTACCTGATGGTCGACATGGCGCACTACGCGGGCCTGATCGCCGCGGGCGTCTACCCGAACCCGGTGCCGCACGCCGATTTCGTCACGACCACCACGCACAAGAGCCTGCGCGGCCCGCGCGGCGGCGTGATCCTGATGAAGGCCGAGTACGAGAAGCAGATCAACTCGGCGATCTTCCCGGGCATCCAGGGCGGTCCGCTGATGCACGTGATCGCCGCGAAGGCCGTCGCGTTCAAGGAAGCGCTGTCGCCGGAATTCAAGGCCTACCAGCAGAAGGTGGTCGACAACGCGCGCGTGCTGGCGGAAACGCTGGTCAAGCGTGGCCTGCGTATCGTGTCGGGCCGTACCGAAAGCCACGTGATGCTGGTCGACCTGCGTGCGAAGCACATCACCGGCAAGGCAGCGGAAGCCGCGCTCGGCGCCGCGCACATCACGGTCAACAAAAACGCGATCCCGAACGATCCGGAAAAGCCGTTCGTGACGAGCGGCGTGCGTCTCGGCTCGCCGGCGATGACGACGCGCGGTTTCGGCACGGCCGAAGCGGAGCGGGTCGGCAACCTGATCGCCGATGTGCTCGAGGCCCCGGAAGATGCGGCGACGATCGAGCGCGTGCGCGCGCAAGTAGCCGAGCTGACCCAGCGTTTCCCCGTCTATCGCTGATTTTCGAATGGGCCGGATCGGCTTGCGCCATTCGGACCGACTCCCTGTGCGTCCCCATTGAATCCGTCGCCCGGCGGTCATCCGACCGCCGCGGCGGGACGCATGCATAGTTGTGGCACCTCCGCCGACATGGCAGGATACCGCTTCGACCATGCGGGTCTGCGCCGATGTATTACGGGGATGGGAAAATGCTGCTGCGTCTGCCGCATCGTTATGCACCGACACATTCCGTGTTGCCCTGCGCAATAGTCACCGCGATCTGGATCGTCGTCGCATGGCAAATCTACGTATGACGGAATTCTCGATGCTTCGAATTGAAAATATCAGCAAACGCTACGGCGAGCGCGTCATCTTCCAGCGGTTGAATCACCGGTTCCAGCCGGGATGCGTGGCGCTGTGTGATGAGAGCGGTAGTGGCAAATCGACCTTGCTCGGCATCCTCGCCGGGGCAATCGATGCCGATGAAGGTGATGTCTGGATTAACGGACATTCGCTCCGTAACGCGCCGCTCGACGCAAAGTCAGCGCTCGCCTATGTCCCTGACGACTGCATGGCGTATCCGCTCCAGACAGGGCGCGAGTTCCTCGAGCTCGTCGCCTCGACCAAAAAGACCGTGGTCGACAGCCGCACGCTCGAACTTGCGGATCGTTTCGGGCTGGCGCCGCATCTCGACAAACGCTTCGAGCAGATGTCGCTTGGCACACGCAAGAAGATATTCCTGACCGCGACCACACTGGGGGAATCCTCGGTCGTCATTGCGGACGAACCAGGCAGCGGGCTCGACGCCGCGTCGCGCGGCGTCCTCATGGACCTGTTCAGAACCTTGGCTCAAGATCGGGTGGTGTTTTTCTCCAGTTACGATCCCAAGCTTGCGCAAGGCTGCGGCGCAAGAACGATCAATTTTGCCGATCTTGGAACCGATGCGTAGCGCGCAAGTTTAGTCGGCTATTGCGATAGTCGGCCCATTACCAAGGCCTGGCTCCGCGGCATGCAGCGCGCCTGCTGCTATTTCCACTTCGATCCGAGCATCGCCAACCCGGCTTTCTGAAGATCTTCCGGCACCATCACAACGCGAAACTCGCAATCGGCGTTGAACGTCAGAAACCATGGCTCGGCAAACGCGGGAATCTGCGACGGCTCATCGAGGTTGATCACGAGGACGGCGCCGCGTCCTCCGCTTTGCTCCGTAAAATAGGCGGCTTCGGGTTTCGTCTCTTCGAGTATCTTCGCGATCACGTCCCCGATGGTGCCGTCGCGCACGAAAGCATTGAACGGCTCGTGGGGGATTCGTATGTTGAGAAGCATGCGCATGGGCGTTCTCCTTGTTCAAGGCCCTGAAAGAACTCTTCAAGCATGATAGGTCGCCGAAGTTGCTGTAGCGGGCTCGGCAACACTTGTGCAGACGACTATCCGATTTGCCTGTTGAACGCCGGCAGTCTTGTGACACCGATTCTCGTGCGGGCGGGCCGCCCACTTGATCACCACGCAATATCGCCTGTCGATCGTTTAGCCAACGATCGTCTGCGCGGCGGAGCGCACAGTCGTAAGCGACTTGCGAAGACTATCCTCGCCGGCTCCGCGTCAGCGTCTGGTGACGCAGACGGCCACGATTTCGTATCCGGGATCGGCGTGCTCGTTCGCTGCTTTTTCCGCTTCCTCATACGAAAGAAAGGACGTGGCATCTTCAATCGCAGGGGCCATCCCGACGTCGCCGTCCTCGGCGGTGCAAAGGAACTGCTCACCGGTCTTCACGACGTAGACGGAAGACATCATGTCTCCCTCCATCGTTTG
Organism: Burkholderia sp. Ac-20353; assembly: GCF_017104785.1. Lineage (NCBI taxonomy): Bacteria > Pseudomonadati > Pseudomonadota > Betaproteobacteria > Burkholderiales > Burkholderiaceae > Burkholderia > Burkholderia sp. Ac-20353. The sequence goes on from NZ_JAAGPL010000006.1 coordinate 109,492, forward strand.
CTGGGGGAACTTTCAGTCTAGCAGGCCGGAACGGTTGCGCGCCGTTCGCTTGTCGGAAAGCCCCTACACGCAAAATCGAAAGCGACTACACGGGCTTCAGCAGGCACTGACCGCTGGCGGGTTGTAGACAGAGCAATCTCGTCATAGGATTGGTTGCAGATGCGCGCCGCGTTGCGGCCGGGTATCGACGAGTGGATGGTCGATACCGTAGCGCGAGAAACAAGATCTCCCATATTGCGAGCGAACATTTTCGAGCCGGTCACATCGGTTGCACTCCTTTGAATTTTCGTCAACGATAGGGAGCCCGTTGCGTCCAATGAAGACAATTGCAAAGGCAGCGCTTGCCGAACGCAAGCGCTTTCGCAACCTGGTGCTGTTCGTCATGACCGGCTTGTCGGTCATGGGTAGCATCGTGGGCCTCGAAATGCATGGTGCATTGCAAGACGTCGCGACCGTGCGTCGGTCAACGACCGTGTTGCCAGCCGCGCGTGACCTTCTGGCTGCGTTAAGAGACGCCGAAACCGGTCTGCGAGGCTATCTGCTCACCGACGATCCCATGTACCTGGAACCATATCGGCAAGGCACAAGGCGGGCGGTGACCGCGTCCGCAGCGCTTCAGAGCGCGCTGGCAAACGAAACCGCAAGTGAACCCGTGCTTGAACAATTGATGCGCGACCGGGACGGGAAGCTCGCTGAAATGGCGCAGACGATCGCACTGCGTGATGAAGTAAGCCGCGACGCTGCGCTCGCCGTCGTACGTACCAACGTGGGCCAACACGTGATGGACCGCTTCCGTGCGGACATGGCCGTGCTGATCAGCCATTGGTTCAACCTGCGAGAGGACGCGTTCGTCGATCTCAATTGGCGCCTGATGAAGACGGGAGCAGCGTTTTCGGCTTTCGGCCTGCTTTTCGTCGCGTTGCTGTTGGTGACAGCTCGTCTGCAGCGCCGAGCGATGTCTGCAATCTCCTCTCACGTGGCCGCGCTCGATGCCGCGTCGACCCAGGACGCGCTGACCGGACTGGCCAACCGCCGCGGCTTGCTGACTTACCTCCAGGCAAAGTGCGAATCAGCGACGATAGACGCGCGCCGGATCGGATTGATGTACCTGGACCTTGACGGGTTCAAATCGGTCAACGACGCACTCGGACATGCGGCCGGGGACGATGTCCTCCGCGCGGCCGGCACCACTTTCGCGATGTGTGTTCGGGAAAACGACTGCCTGGCCAGGATAGGTGGAGACGAATTCGTCGTCGTCCTTCCAGGCATCGATTCGGACGACGAGCTTCACACCATCGCGAAGCGACTCGTTGCAGTGGCACAGGATCTCGGTCGAAAGATGCACAACGGGCGTTTTCCTATTGGCGTCACCATCGGAATTGCAACGTATCCCGATCGGATCGCAGATCCGCACGACTTGCTGGCGGGGGCCGACAGCGCGATGTATGTCGCGAAGCAAGCCGGGCGTTGCCGTTACCACTTTTATGAGCGCCAGCGGCCTGCGAACGTTGTGAGCCTCGACCGCGTCGTGGCCGACCGCCATTTTCAGGGCGAAAGCCGGGCACGAAGCATGGGCATCTCAGGGATGGGGAATTACGTCTCCACATCCGGTGATGGTCTTGAGAATCGCTGAAGAACCCCGTTGCGTCGGCCCGCATCAACGTTTCTAAACGTTGATTACGCCGCGTCCGAGTTCTATCACGCGGCCGCCAACGCCGATTTCGCCATTTGCGCTGACCGACAGCCGAAGCAGACAAGGCCGGCCGACCGCTTCGCCCTGCTCGACCTGAAGGACGGCAGGCAGTTTCTGGTTGGTGGCAAGCAGCCAACCACCCAAATTCGCACAGGCCGACCCGGTACCCGGATCCTCCGAAATGCCGCCCCCCTGCTTCGCGAAGAAATAGCGGGAGACCACCTTCCCCGGGCGTTCGGAGTCGAACGCGAACACATAGGCCGTCTTGCGACCGAGACTGCTTTGCGGCCAGATATCGAGACATGCACTATCGGGCCGCGCGCGGCGCACGGCAGCAGTGTCCTTGAGTGCGACCAGTAATTGATCCGCGCCGGTGTCGACCCAGATCGGTGGCGCGAGCAAATCGTCCTTTGTCAGTCCTAGCAGCGCCGCAGTTCTGGCATCGGACAACTCGCAAGCGGCTGTTTTCGGCATGCCCACATGCGGCGCGGTGAACGTCCACACGTCATCGCATGCATTGACGTTGACAACGCCTGCCTTGAATTCAAGTGCGAGATCGTTGCCTGCATCAAGCAGGTCTCGCACGACATGAGCCGTACCGAGTGTGGGATGGCCCGCAAAGGCCATCTCATAACCCGGCGTGAAAATACGTACGCGCGCCTGCGCGCGGTCCGATGGCAACACAAATGTCGTTTCGGACAGGTTGAACTGAACGGCCAGTGCCTGCATGGTTGCTTCGTCCATGCCGCGTGCATCTTCGAACACACAAAGCGGGTTGCCGCCAAACGTCGATTCGGCGAATACGTTCAACAGGCGGAAGGCATACGTGGTCATTTGAATCCCGTGTTGGATTGACGATCAACGAACGTTCAGGGAGTGTCGAAAGGCCGTTCGCAGCGAGGCGTAGATTGTCGCCGATTTACGGCTGAATGATTGCAGCCTGCTTTTGGCCGGTTTCCGTCCGATGCATGCGCTCCGCTGCCGATCGGTTCTGGATCGCAGGTGCCAGTCACACCAGTATGTGTGGATGCGGTCGGTGGCGAGGTGTGCCAGTCTCGGCACAGACCGCGCTCACCGCAGTTGGATCGGCGTGCCGTGCGGTGTTCGGCGGGCAGCCTCATCCCATGCGTTCCGGCAATTCGACAACGCGTCCGTCGTCACCCACCCCTTCGCCGTTGCGATCCGTTCGAGCGCCGTCAGCCAATGCGCGTAGTACGTGTCGCCGCGGTCCGGGTCACCAGACGCTTGCGCGTCCAGGATCGCGCGGTTCAGATATGCCGCCCATTCGGTCCACGTGAACAGACCGCGCTCGTGCAGCGCAAGCGTCATCGCGAAGGCCGCTGCCTGCCAAGGTGCGCCGAAGGCGGGCTCGGCATCTTCGCGCGTCGTTTCCGGCATGCTGAGGTGATATTCGGACAGGGGTTTTTCGGCCGAAGTCATGTCAGCCTGCCTGCGCGTCCGGGGTCTCGAGATACGGTTCCCAGCAGTCGACGCATACCGACGACGCGGTCGTATCCGCACCCCACAGCTCGGCAGCGTCGAAGCGCACGGTATACAGCCATTGAGGTTGTTCGCCCTGGCCTGTTGCGTTGGTGTCGGGGCAGACATGCGCGCCATGCCGCGCGACGATCTGGCCGCGTTTGCCGCGGCAATATCGCGGCAGCCGGGTGTGCGTGAGCGGATGCAACTGACGGGTCTGCACGACGTCGCCGATCGCAAAGCGTGCTTCGCCGGGTGCCGGCCGATCGACCGGACTGCCTCGCGAAAGCGCGGTGGACACCTGATCGGCCGTCAACACGCGTGGAATGGGTGCCGAAGCGGCCATCGACGCGCCAGTATCGATTTCTTCTGCAGTAGCGAGGCCGCTCGCCAGCAGCAGTTTCCTGAGGCCCTCGAACCAGATCTCGTAGTAACTGCTCGCGAGGTATTGTGCTGGCGGAAGGCTCTCGCGAGCGGCGCGGGACATGTCGATATTCCATTTGCCGGTCGCGCCCATGGCGAGCGTCAGCGCGAACACGCGACGTTGCCAGTTGGCATGAAATGGTGGCTCATCGGCCTCGGGCTGGACCGGGCCGAAGGCCTGCATGCCTCCAAGGTCCTGTGCACCGTTCATATGGAATCCTGTTTCCCGGCGTCAGGCGTCTTCGGCAACCCGGTGCCGATCATCGAATCGCGCGTGACGAGTTCAGCGAGCGTGTTCTCGCTCATGCCGTCGGTACCGGGCGGACGCATTGGCAACACCAGATAACGGACCTCGGCGGTGGAATCCCACACGCGAATTTCCACGTCGGGTGGCAGGTCGAAGCCGAATTCCTTCAATACCCCGCGCGGGTCGATGACCGCGCGCGACCGGTATGGCGCCGATTTGTACCAGACAGGCGGCAGCCCGAGCACAGGCCACGGATAGCACGAGCACAGGGTACAAACCACCATGTTGTGCACGGCCGGTGTGTTCTCCAGAGCCACCATGTGTTCGCCCTGCCGGCCCGTGTAGCCGAGCGATGCAATTGCTGCAGTGGCGTCGTCGAGAAGCCATTGCCTGTACGCAGGATCGCTCCAGGCCCTTGCTACGACGCGCGCGCCGTTGTGCGGCCCGACCTTGTGCTCGTATGTCTCGATGAGGATGTCGAGCGCAGCGGGATCGACATACCCCTTTTCTATCAGAAGGGATTCGAGCGCGCGCACGCGCAAGTCCATCTCCGACAACGCGCTGCCCTCGTGATCGTGAGCGCCAGCGTGGTGCCGGGCCGGCTCGTCTTCATGATGATCGTCGTGGCTCATCGACGCTCGTCCCGGAGGAGATGAATCGAATCCAGTATGGTTGGCGAATCGCGCAAATGCAAACGCCGGATGCGGGGCGCGGAGCAAAGCAACGAATGGCCGTTTCCAAGAGCGGAGCCGACGCCCGAATTTCCGAGGCGCAAGAGTCGCTCGCCTGTGAACATGCGTCGCACCAGATCAAAACGAGGGGTCCAGTGTTCGAGCGCTTCGGGGTCAGAGTTATGAAGTTCCTTCGAGAATAACAAAGGTTCCGGTCGCTACCCCGGCGCGGAGTGCCTTGGCCGCTTCGTATGCGGGGCTCTCGTAGAAGCGCTTGGCTTCTGCAAACGAATCAAACTCGAACACCACATGCCGCTCGTGGGCCTCGCCTTCGAGGTTTTCATACAGGCCCGACGACGCAATGATCAGATAACCTTTTGGCATGTCGATCTCTCGTTTGTAGCGGGCGTATTCAATTCAACGCGGAACGGGTTCTGACAACCGCCAACGTCGAAGGAATGGCTGTGCAGCAGCCGGTTCTAATTCGATGGGGCTTGCCTGAAAGGCAGGGGGATCCTGCTGGCGTCCTGACGATCGTGCCCCAGGACCAAACTTCCCGGAAAGCAATCCGCCGGCGAGGGGCGACCAGACGAGCAGCCCCATCCGCTCCTCGATAACGAGTGGCACAAGTTCGCGCTCCACGTCACGTCCGGCGATCGAATCGCAGGCTTGGAGCGTCTCGAAGCGCGTGGCGTGAAGCGCTGCACTTAGCCCGAGTGCTTTACCGATCTTGCCTGCGCGCCAATTCGAGACGCCGATATAACGGACCAGCCCCTGCCGCGTGAGGTCGTCGAGGGCACACAGCGTTTCTTCGATCGGCGTGACAGAATCGCTGGCATGAATCTGGTAAAGGTCGATATGGTCGACCTGGAGCCGTTCCAGGCTTCTCTGCACAGAATCCATGATATGGCCGCGCGACGCTCCCTGATCGTTGGGTTTCGGGCCCATCACGCCGGCTGTCTTCGTAGCCAGCACGATCTCGCTGCGTGGTACTCCGATGTCTTTCAGCGCCCGCCCGACGACGCGTTCAGACTGGCCAAAGGAATACATGTCGGCAGTGTCAATGAAATTGATTCCCTCAGCAAGCGCGCGGGCGATCAGTTGGTTCGCCTCGGCCTGACCGAGTACGCCGATCGCCCTGTCGCGTCCCGCGCGCCAGAACTTCAGTTGCCTCGAGATTTTCCGGCCCGAAGCTGTCCGGCGATCATTGCGACGCGTGCGCCATAGCGGCGTGCTGTCTCGAGGTCTCCTGGCGACATCTCTTCAGGCGACGCATCGGCTGGCGTCTGCGCCATCGGCGCGATATAGGAGCCCATGCGATTCAGGTCGTCACGCATTGACGCTTTCACGTTTGACGGCTTGATATCCATGCTGACCCAGATACCGCCGTGCTGCCCTGCGAGTAGAAAGAAGTATTCGAGCGTATTGAGCTTGTCGCCGTTGATACTCGCGCTATTGGTAAAGCCGCCAAAGATCTTGTTCTTCCACCCACCGTCGAACCAGGTCTTCGAGGAGGCGTCCGCGAACTTCTTGAACTGCCAGCTAGGGCCGCCCATGTAGGTCGGCGAGCCGAACAGGATCGCATCGGCACCGGCAAGCGTTTCCCAGGCTCCTTCGGCAACGTTTCCGTCAGTGTCGATTGCGACGAGTAAGGCGCCGGCGCCTTCGGCGGTAGCCGTTGCCATACGCTCGGTATGCCCGTAGCCAGAGTGGTAGACGACGACCGTTCTAACCGGCGAGGTGTGCTGAGTCATGGTTGCTCTCTTTCGTTCAAATTGTCCTCTGCGGACGACGTGTGAACTCACTCTACTGAGTCAAAACTGAGCTATAAATGACGACAAATCGAACGTTCTGTTACTCCCCGGGTGAACAATGCAAACCCTTGACGCACTTTTGATCTTTGCGCGTGTTGCCGAAATGGCGAGCTTCACGCGTGCAGCTGAAAGCCTGGGTATCCAGAAGGGACGTGTCTCTACGGTGATCCGTGGACTTGAGCGACATGTGGGTGTGGCCCTCCTGCATCGGACGACGCGGAGTGTGCAGCTCACTGAAGATGGACGCGCCTTTTATTCGCGCGCCCGCGATCTGCTGGCCGAAGTACAGGAATTGCAATCAATGTTCGCGGGTAACGGTGCACCGCTACGGGGAAGATTGCGCGTCGACATGCCGACCGAGTTGGCACAAAGCGTCGTGGTCCCTGCGCTACCACAACTGTTGGCGGCGCATCCAGAGTTGGAACTGGAACTCTCGAGCACCGATCGGCGTGTCGATCTCGTCCAGGAAGGGTTCGATTGCGTGATCCGTCTGGGGCCGATCGTCGACGAGACGCTGATTGCCCGACCGCTTGGCAAGCTACGCATGATCAATGTTGCGAGCCCGAGCTATCTGGCACGGTACGGCATACCGCACACGCTCGATGATCTGCGCAGTCAAGGGCACCAGATGGTCCACTACACGCGCACACTCGGCGCCAAACTTGCCGGATGGGAATATCCAGACGGCGACGGCTACGCGTCGCTGCCGCTGCCAGGCGCGATGCAGGTCAACAGCGTGCAGACCTATCATGCAGCGGGGCTTGCGGGCATTGGGTTGATCCAGGCGGGGTATTCGGCGCTCGCGCATCACATCGAACGCGGCGCGCTAGTGGAGGTCCTGCCCGACCTGCGTCCTGAGCCCCTCGCCGCGTCGCTCGTCGTGGCCCATCGGCGTAACCTGTCGCAACGCGTCCGGGCCTTCATGAACTGGATCGAGAGGATATTGGAGCCCTATTTTGATTAACCGGTACGGTGTGGCGACTCAAAGGGGCAGCGGACAACTGTCAGGAACCTCACGAACCGCTGGGGCGATGACCACCCCAACTATGGGGACACGTCCGACTGCTTCATCCGATGCCGGTTGCTACAGTGATATTGCGCCGGGACATGATCAAGACCGGCGTCATGCACGGCGCCCCGGTCCCCATCTTCCGAGAACCCGCACTGTGTATGAGACTTGGACTGTCCCAGCTTCGCGCTCCGCCGGGGCCGCTTTTTGTCTGCACCCGGTTCGGAGTGGGCAGTGTACGTCCGGTCGAGTGCCTGATCACCTGCTGGGTCGCCGCGGTCAAGATCATTCGCAGTGCGAGCAGAATGGGTCGGGTCGACACTGGACATTTCGTTGCCGAGGACTTCATTCGCCCTGATCGCCCTTCATGTTTTGCACCCTTGCGTGCTGTTGGTGAACTTACATTGTCGACACGAACCGCAAAAAGTCGAGGGGCCAATGAGAAAGCTGATTGTCATGGCTGCGCTGGCAATCGCACCTGCAGCCTTTTTTGTGCACGTCAGCAGTCTGCCATCCGACACTCATCCGGGGCTCGCCTTGTTTAAGGGCAGTGACTATCTACGGATGTCGCCAGACGAGCAGCTGGGCTATGTTTCGGGTGTCATTGACGGCATTTTGTTTCACTCGCCGTTCGTTGACATATTTGAACAATGCTTTGAGCGTTTGCGCCCGACTCCCGATCTGCTGAAAACCATCACGGATCGCTACCTGGAGTCGGAGCCCAAACTCCAGACGGCAGACATGCGCTTCCTCGTATTTCATGCGACGCTGCTCACCTGTCAGGGGGTGAGGCCACTGCCCAACTGAGGGACTACTTTCCATAGAGTGACCGCCAGGGACTTCCTGGACCTATGCATACATAGGCTGGCCAAACCGTATGGAACTGTAGCGCGGAATGGGTCGTGTGACCCTTCTGCCCCGGATCACTCGAACGTCTGCTGTCCCGTGAAAACGGCGGCCCTGGCAACGCCAGCCCGTAAGGCTGATCAGGGTCGGTAGTGTGAGTTCGCTGATGCAGGAAGCTGCCGTTCGGTGCTCGATGCCCCCACCGTCAGCAATCCGCCACCGTGCTGACGTAGCAGCCAGCGCACCCTAACGTCAGAGTTGGCCGCATTGTGCGCGTAGCTCGTCCGTCACGTTCCGAAGTAATGAAGCCGTTCCAGCGGCAGGGTTCCCCGCTCGCTGAACGGCAGGTCATGGCCGAACCCGGACCGACGACAAAGTTCGCGCCGCATCGGTGGAGGCCGCGGACACCGACGGCAGATGCAGACCCGATCGTGCGAGAAGCCGCCATCGAATTCAAGTCGTAAAACGTCCTTGATCATGCGCATGTTCATCCGGTGCGCGGACATGCTGTCTCCGGGCAAAGCCGGCGAGCATAGCCCGCGTGGTTGATGTCATGCGCAACGCCAATCCTGCCTTCCGGTCCGCTCGGTCACGTTCCCGAAATGACCGGTCACGTTGCCGAAATCGCCGGTCACGATCCCGACATGCGGCGATGGGATAGCCTGGGGCATGCAGAGAGCACCGAGTTCGGCTGGAGCGCATGACGGCAACCGATCGGAGATAAAGGTCGGCAAGTTGACAAATTTCGCAATTGCCCCCTTCTCAGGGGGCGTCACACTGGCAGGCGGTTTCTAGCATTTGGTATGGTGCGACGCGACATCCGCTCGACGGGCGACGCGTAGCAGAGGAATGTTCGATCCGCGTTGCGGCACGATGCGCAGGCAAGACGATGAACAAGACATGCGCGAGACCGCTACGCGGCAATGTTGCGCATTCGCAGGCGAATGTGCTGGCCCGGGGGAAATTACTGAGGGAATGCGAAGGTTGATCGACGAGGCGTAGAACGCGCCGTATGAGTCGTAATGTCTTTTCATATGAGGTGCCACGATGAAGATCATGTACAAGGCGGCGCTGGCCGCCATCTGCCTGCTGGGTGCGGCCGGGATTGCGCAGGCAGACGCAGGGTACAAGTCGGCGACGAGCCAGGGCGGCGGCACGCCCTCCGACGAGGCGATCAGCGCCACCGCAGTGGGCGGCATGCCCAGTGCCGGGTCGCAGGCGGGCGGCCCCGCGGGGCTCACGCGCGCTCAGGTGAAGCAGGAACTGATCCGCGCGCAGAAGTCGGGCGAGTTCGAACGGCTCAATCAGTTCTACGGCGGCGGGCAATAGGCGCCGGCGTGATAATCAGCGCGGCCGCCGCGCCCATCGGCGGCCGCGTGGTCGTGTCCCTGCTTCTCCGCTCTGCTATACCCAACAAATGAGACGGTCGATCGTCTGCGTCACTGAGCGAGCGAACGGCGCTTCCTGGCCGAGCCCGGACCGATGACGACGGTCGCGACGCATCGTTGAAGGCTGCGGACGCCGGCGGCAGATGACGACCCACAACAGTCCTTCAGCTTTCTCCAAAACGGCCGTTCCCGACTTCGAAGGGGTTGGCCTTATGCCAACAAGAGCGGGCCATCCGGGAGCTTCTTGGACATTTCCCATCGCAGCTTCAACCGAACTTCGTCACTGGCGTCCTTCTGTACGCCGTTTGCGAAGCGCGACTTCAAGCATTTCAGCCGGGTAAGCTCTCGTCCAACGTACCCGGCGCCGAAGTATTCCTCCGGCCAGAAGATAAGGTCTGAAATCCGGCCGTCGCCGGTGTTGAGCGTAAGACATCGGACCCAGTATTCAAGAAGCTCTTCGTTTCCGCGAGCCTCGCAGACGGCATCAAGCAACTCCAGAAGCTCCGGCTCTGATAGGTCCGTTGGAATGGCATGCCAGTCTATTGCCAGCCGTCTCGCAAACCCGTCGGCACCCGTAGAACCGAACGCACCGAGAACATCGATTTGACCGACGACGCGACCAAGCAATCGAGAAATCTGCTTCAACTCCTCCACGTAGCCGCGTCCGCTCTCATGCAGGTGAAACACGGCCGTGGTCAGCGGTAGCAGTTGCTGGAGTTTGTTCTGGTCAACGGGGTCACGCAGTTCGGGTCGCATGCGTACTCGGGTAGCGTAGCGGTGAGTGGGAGAGAAACTGGCGATGCTAGCTCCGTAGATTCCGATCGCACGATGAAAATGCCAATTGTCAGCGATTTTGGCGCTCGCATCGAGTGGCCGCTCCTGTCCGCTTGCTGCCTCACGCAACCTCGTCACGTCAATCCGTTCGAACCACTCAGCCGCGGCTCTTGATCATCCGCTTACGGGCCATCATGTGCCCGTCGTTCGCGAGGCATGTATCTGTGGCTGGTCGGCCTTTGCGGACGGTTGTCGATCGCGGCCGCTGGGTGTCCTCGATCGTGTTGTCACGCAGAGTCGACGTGATCGCACACAGCGCCGCCCTTTACCGTCTGCCCCAGCGGCTCGCTGAACTGCAGGGCGGCAAGCTGCGCATAGAGCGGCGAGGTCCGAATGAGATCGGCGTGACGGCCCTGCGCGACGATGCAGCCTTGTTCCAGCACGACAATGCGGTCGGCTTGTTGTACGGTAGCGAGGCGGTGTGCGATGACCAGCGTGGTGCGATTCTGCGCGGCGTTGTCCAGCGCCAGTTGTACCAGTCGCTCACTGGCGGCATCGAGCGCACTGGTGGCCTCGTCGAGCAGCAGGATGGGCGGATTCATCAGGATCGCGCGGGCGATCGCGATGCGCTGACGCTGTCCACCAGAAAGCCGCACCCCGCGCTCGCCGAGAAATGTGTCGTAGCGTTGCGGCAGTTCTTCGATAAAGCCGGCCGCGGCAGCCATTTCGGCGGCCTGCTGAACTTGTTCGAGTGTGGCTTCGGGCACGCCGTAGCGGATGTTGTCGAGTACGCTGCCGGAAAAGATCACCGACTCCTGCAGTACCACCCCGATTTCCCGGCGCAACTCGGCAAGCGGCACATGCCGTGTCGGGACGCCGTTGATCAGGATGCTGCCGGCCTGCGGGTCGTAAAATCGCAGCAGCAGCTGGAACAAGGTGGTCTTGCCGGCGCCGGACGGTCCGACCAATGCGACGTGCTCGCCCGGGCGGACATCGAGCGAGAGGCCGGCGAGCGCGGCGATGCCGGGGCGGGACGGATACGAAAAGCTGACGTTGTCGAAGCGGATGCCGTCCCCGTGCGTCGGCAGCTGGACGGCGGCCTCGGCCTGCGCCACCGGCGAGCGCGCCGCCAGCAGTTGCAGCAGTCGCTCGGTGGCGCCGGCAGCCCGCTGCAGATCGCCCCACACCTCGGCGACCGCCCCTACAGCCCCGGCGGTGACCACCGCGTAGAGGATGAACTGGGACAATTGGCCAGCCGTCATGTGCCCAGCCAGCACCGCCTGCGCGCCTAGCCACAGGACGAAGACGATAGCCGCGAACACCAGCACGATGACCACGGCGGTCAGCCAGGCGCGTGCCCGAATGCGCGTGAGCGCCGTCTCGAATGCCGCTTCCACCATGCCGGCAAACCGCCGCGCCTCGCGGGGCTCCTGCGTGAACGATTGCACGGTCGGCATGGCATTGAGCACCTCCCCTGCCAGCGCGCTCGCGTTCGCCACCTTGTCCTGGCTCGCACGTGAGAGCCTCCGCACACGCCGCCCGAAAATGACGATGGGTGCGACCACCACGACCAGCGTGGCCATGATGTAGCCCGACAGCACCGGGCTCGTCACCGTCAGCATTGCCACGCCGCCGGTAAGCAGGAAGAAGTTGCGCAACCCCATGGACAGGCTGGTGCCCACCACCGTCTGGATCAACGTGGTGTCCGTGGTGAGTCGCGACAGCACCTCGCCGCTCTGCGTGGTCTCGAAGAATTGCGGACTCATCCCCAGCACGTGTTCGTAGACCGCCTTTCGCAAGTCGGCCGTGACCCGCTCGCCGAGCCACGACACCAAATAGAAGCGCAGCGCCGTGGCGCCGGCCAGTACCAGAGAAACGGCGAATAGTGCCAGGAAATAGCGATCGATGTGCGCCCGGTTGCCGCCGGCGAAGCCCCGATCGATCAGATATTTGAACGTTACCGGCAACGTCAAGGTTGCACCCGCCGACGTCACCAGTGCCACGAAGGCAAGCGCCCAGCGTCCGGCATAAGGGCGCAGGAAGGGCAACAGGGCGAACAAGGGACTGATACGCGGAGTAGACGGGGCGACAACTTGCATGAGGATTCCTGAGCGGCTCGAGGATCCCCTCGATTGTGCCAGTCCTGCAGATTCGAAGTCAGTCCGCCTGCAAGCTTGTCATTGATTCGTGAGGGCTCATGGCTCGCTTACAGCACTGCGGACTGCCCGTTTGTCTGACTACGCACCGGTCAGCGACCTGGTTCCGCGCGCTTGCTGCGACTGCGCATCCGTAGCAACATCAAGTTGCCTCCTCAGGAACACACGACTCCCATGACCGACGATCCCGATCCTGATTCCGATTCCGAAAAACTGAAAGGCCCCGGCGGCATGACGTTGCGGCAGATCTACGAGCAGGTGCAGAAGAGCGTCGAGCGCGACCGCGAAGCGCAGGCTGCGCACAGCTCTCCCGCTCCGCCGCCAAGCCGGTGGCAGCGGTGGGTGCGCTATGTATGGGGCCGCAGCGGACGTCGCTAGCGATGGTTTGATCACGGATATGCGGATCGCCAGCAGGTTTCTCGGAAATTGCGCCGAGCCGGATTGCCACTCGGCGCCGTAGCGCGATCGCTCGACGCGGCTGCGGGCACCCACCACTGCAGCGCCGCCTTCAGGAAGACTTGCACTACGTGAGCGCGAGCACGAAATCGAACCGGGCCGCCTTTTGCTCGCCGTGGTCGTCGATCGCCATCAGCAGCCGGCGATCGAACAGGAAATCGCGCGCGTTGCGTGACTCCCCGGGGAAGTACAGCTGAGTGGTGAGGATCGGTCCGTTCGGCGGCTGCACCTTCACATGGAAGTGTCGCGTGCGTCCCGGATATAGACCCGGAACGATGGTCTCCAAGCGGTAGTGTCCCTCGCTGTCGGCAAATTGGTGGCCACGCAGCCGGAACCCGTCGACGTCGTACTCCCCGGCGTCATTGGCGTGCCAGAAATCAAGCAATGCCCCGGACACTGCCCTGCATTCTGTCGACAGCACCCGCCCGGTCAGGATGATCTTTGTTCCATTTATTCCCGGTTCGAGCAGCGATGCGCGTTGCGGCGAGTGCGGCTGGAAGAATGGGCCTGCCGTCTGCTGTGGCGTCGGTTGGTCGTCGTCTTTGCAGGCGGGCGTAGCTGAAACCGCGCGGGCTTGACGATAGCTGGCATTCCCGAGGGCCAAAAGCAGCAACGCGGACGGGACTGCACCCGACCTGCGAAGAAAATTGCGCCGTCCCCGGCTCACATTTCGTGTCCTCATCGTGGAGGCTCCTTGCTTCCCGCTCGATTGTCACGCTGCGCGGTGCGCGCTGGGGAGCCGACGAGCGGCCGTGCGGACGCCGTTACGGTTAACGGAGCCTGCACCTATGCCAACCATGGTAAGCCGAAACTTCAGGCGTGGCGCGTCTCGCGCGTCAAGCTCGCTCACGACGCGTATTCACCAGACTCGTCAGGTGACTATGCTACGGAGCCCGCCGCGCCCTGATGCCAGGCGGCCAGTTGGAGCGACCGGTCGAATCCGCAATCAGTCACCGCACGCAGGACCGCCACGGTGGCCGCCATCATTTCTCTTCCCGCATCGATGGCGTAAAGGTGATGCCTACCAGCAATCCTTCCGGCCCGATGAAGCGACTGACGGTCTGACCCCACGGCTCATTCCGGTTCCTGACCAGCATCCGATACCCGCGTGATTCAAGTTCTGCCGTAGCCGCTTCGACGTTGTCGACATCAAACTCAATCCAGGCTTGCGGAGCGGGTACGTCACGAGGCCACGAATCCGTGCCGAAGCACGACTGAGCAGCCTGAGAGAGCGGCCACAAGGCGAAAGTGTTTGCGCCTTTCAGGCTCTCCGTATGGAGGTAGCCGCCTTTCTCTTCCTTGAAGGGGATACCGAAGGCCCGAGTGTAGAGTTCGCGGCTTGCGTGGGCTTCAATCACTATCGGGCCAAAGCCTGCGATGAACAAGGCCGTGGTTTTTGGGATCCTTTCCATGGCTTCTCCTTTACCGCGAATGAGCGGCGCCATGAGGCACGTACATGTCCGCCCGCGGCATCGACTGTGTGCGTCACGTCGCAGGCGTACTGCTGACGCTCGATTGTCCCGTTCCGACTTTGGTCGAGCGGCCGTAGATGGCAGAATCCGGTAGTACGTCGACTGCCGGCTGCTCGTCCCGTCGCAGGACCGAACTTCCACAGTCGAGTGCGGATTCAACCGGTCCTGCCTGGATCCATGCCGTATTTCTCCATTCTTGACTTTTGCATTGCGACAAGCCATCGACGAAGTCCGGCAGGAAACACGAACGGATAAAAACGCCTTGCCCATCCGCGGGGTTCATTACGGATCGCTCGCTGCCACCAGCGGCGATCCGTTTCCCGGTCGGTCCATGCGAATCGATCGTCAAAGGGCACCTTTGGCGAAGCCGCCGGCGTCCTGCGCATGAGCGGCGGCTCGGGCCCCCTCATTCGAGCGCAACGTCACCATTAAACGGAACCTTCAGCTTCAGGCCGGCGACTTCGAGCGTAATGGTGGCCGGCAGGGTTTCGTTTCCCTTCACGTCGCCGCTGGCCAAGGCCTTCTCGACCGCATGCTCGATCTCGCGCTGCGCGGCAACGCCGAAGGACTTCAAAAGCTTGCGAATGCTCAGGTTCAACGCTTCGTCGTTCATGTTCATCTCCTGTTTCCAATGGGAACGCGTCAGATCGCATCGACACTGCTGCAATTTCGACCAACTCGGCGGCGCGTGTGATCAGGACAATCCCGCACAGGGCGCCGCGCACGTCGTGCGCTGCTCGCTCGATCGTGAATTGGGGGTTGGGGTGATCCGGATCGACATGATGAAGCAGGCACACCACCGGTAGCGCACAGCAACGGAGCGCGGGCCGTAAGTTCGATTCCAGCGCACTTGTCCGGGCTGGCCGAGACCATGAAAGCTATTCTTCCACCCCGAGTAGCCCCCCCTATCGCTGTCGTCGACGGTGTCCAAGTGAACGTCTGGAGTTGGCCGATAGCGTTGAAACACTCGCCGAGAAGCGCTTGTGACATGTTGGGGAAAAAATCGATCTCTCAGATCGGCCTACAAGCCACTCGCAAGCCTCGGTTAAGGGTAAGACGACCCCTCAGAACCTCACGGGATCCGCTGTCATCGAGTTTTTCAACACTATCGGCCGACATGCGCCGGACGCGATCGTCCGCAGTCGACCCTAATCAGTCGACCAGCAGTATCGCGCGAGTGTCCAAAAAATTGAGACAATCGGACACTCGGGTCGCTGCAAGCTTCACGAGGGACGAATTCGCTATGCCGCGTCGCGATGAATCGATGCGATACCGTGCTCGACGCATACAATTATGAGAAAAGCATAGCCCGCGCCAAATAGTTCAGTTTTTCTGATGCCCGTGTTTGAGGTCGAGCATACTCCGGCGATCAGACCGACGCGACGGTGGCGCCCAGGATGCCGTGCTCGACCAGAGCGTGCGACACGAAGCCAGACTCGATCGCTTTCACGACAAACTCATTCAGAAGGCGAAATGCGGCCGGTCTGCCCTTGGGGGTTCCCATTGCCTGCTCGATGACCATGAATTGGCCGGGAAGCATTCGCAAACCGGACAACCTGTTTGCATCGAATTCGAGTTGCTGCCTGACGCCAGCCGCGACTTCGCACCCTTGCGCTAGCATCGTGTCGACGACGGTCGGCGAGGTCGCCGATCTCACGAGCGTCGCATTGTGAAGCACACGCGTGAGGTAGAGATCGTACGCGCTGCCTTTGCCGACGACGACACGGGTGCCGATTGCGTCTACCTCGTCATTCGACTGGATAGGAGAGACCTCGGGCACGAGATAGGTCCCCTCGATCAGGACATAGGGACGAGTCTGGTCTACCGCTTTGCCACGTACGGGGTCGCGAGCGATGAACGCAACGTCCCACTCGCCGCGCTCGCACCCAGTCACTACGTCGCCGGCTGCATCGTACAAGACGAGTTGGAGCGAAACGTCGAGCAGCCCGGCCAGTTTCATGGCCAGATCGACGGAGACGCCTTTCGCTTCACCCGATTCCGGATCACGATCGGCGAGAATCGGATTGCCGAAATTGATGGCCGCACGAAGGCACCCGGTCGGTGTCAGTTCGGCGATGCCCTGCGAAGTCGCAAACGTGTTATCCAATGTCATATGCATTCTCTCGATGGCGTGCTTCATGCGGTTGGCTCGACGCGGTCGGCTAGACGCGCCCGCCACGTCGAGCCATCCTGCCCGTGCCGTTACTTGACCTTATTCACGAAGTCATTCGTATATGTTCTGGACAGGTCAATGTGCTTCCCCTTGATATTGGGATTGAAATCACTCAGCACCTTAAGCACGGTTTCCGGGCCGCCTTCAGGCATCTTGCCGTCCGACGAGTACATGGGTAGCGAGGCTTTCAGCGCCTGGACATAAAGCACCTTGTTGCCGCCGTAGTAATCCGCCGGCATCTTTGCCGCGATTTCGTCAGCGGAGTGGGTGTGGATAAACTGCAGCGTTCTGACAAACGCTCTCGCGAGCTTCGCCGCTTCCGGTTTGTGCGCGTCCGCCCAGGTGCGCTGGACATACAGACTGGAGGCAGGATAGAGCCCACCGAGCGCCGCTTTGGTTCCATCGACGCTGCTCAGGTCCACCAGCACCTTCGCATCGCCACCTGCTCGAAGCAGAGACGTCGTGGGTTCGGTCGTCCATGCCACATCGACACGCTTCTGCTTCAACGACGCAAGCAGGCTGTTACCTGCACCGACCGGCAACATCGAATAGTCGGTTGTCTTGAGGCCGTGGCGAGAGGCAAGATACTGACCGAGAAACGTCGAGGATGAACCGAGCCCCGTCACACCCAGCGTCTTCCCCTTGATGTCGCCCATGCTCTTGATCTGGCCGGCAACATCCGAGCGCACCATCTCCATGCTGCCGGGCACGAGCCCGAAGACAACGATGCTTTCGACTTCCTTTCCCTTCGCCTGCAGATCGATCGAGTGATCGTAGAAGCCGACGACCGCTTGCGCGGCGCCCGCGAGCAGCTCGTTTTCGGCATCCACGCCAGCTTGCTGCGACTGGAGTTCGACGTCGAGACCTTCGTCCTTGAAGTAGCCGAGATTTTCAGCCAGCTTCGGCGGCAGATAGATCAGCTTGTTGATGCCGCCAACCAGTATCGTGATCTTTTCCGTGGCAAACGCATTGGCTCCATGTAAGGCGCACAAGGCGGCTGCGACGATGGCCGTATGGCGAATGGCTCGATGCATGAAATATCTCCTCCTGTTGAATTACGCTAATCACCTTTCGCTACCGATGCCGGAACCAAAACGGAACCTTCCATCAGTCGGCGGGCGCTTCGGCTCATGATGGCCTTGGTCACGACCCAGGTTCCGTCACGCTGCTCCGCGTTGGCGCCCACTGCCATCGTTCCTGACGGATGGCCGAACCGGAGTTGCGATAGGGTCCTGCCGCTCACGAGGCGATTGACGACCGTGCCGGGAATCGCGCCCGCGACCGCCAGCGCGACGGCGCCCGTGCCCGTCATCGCATGATGAAGCTTGCCCATCGACAGAATGCGCGCGTTGATATCCACCATGTGCGGATCGACGCGCTTGCCGCTCGATGCGACGTATTCCGTGGGCATCGAGACGAACGCCAGTTTCGGCGTGTGAGGCCGCAGTGACATCACTTCCTCAGCCGTCGCGGCCAACCCCATGCGCACGGCAGCGTGTGCGCGGATCGCCTCGCACTTCGCCAGCAGCGCGGCGTTGCCGTTCACGTCGTCCTGCATCTCGTTCCCGCGCAGACCGAGCGCTTCCGCGTGGATGAAAATCGCTGGATTGCCGGCATTGATCAGCGTGACCTCGAACGTTCCATGGCCGGGCACGTCGAGCGAGTCGACCGAACTGCCAGTTGGAAACATGCCGCCTGTCGCTTCCTCGCCCTCCTCAGCACCGCCGGGATCAAGGAACTCGATTCGGATTTCGGCTGCGGGAAACGTGACGCCATCGAGCTCGAAATCGCCTTCCTCGACGACTTCGCCGTTCTTCATCGGCACGTGGGCGATGATTTTGGCGTTGATGTTCGCCTGCCAGATGCGCACCGTCGCCACGCCGTTTCCAGGGACCGCGACGAGGCCCTGAGCAATCGCGAAGGGGCCGACTGCCGACGTTAGATTTCCGCAATTGCCCGACCAGTCGATGACGGGGTGCTCGACCGACGCCGCGCCAAACCAGTAGTCGACATCGCAATCCGATCGCATCGACGGTCCCACCAGGACGACCTTGCTCGTGCTCGAAGTTGCACCTCCCATCCCGTCGATCTGCTTGCCGTACGGATCAGGGCTGCCGATCACCCGAAGCAGGATTTCGTCACGTCGAGTGGCGTCCGCTGGCAGGTTGTCGGCACGAAAGAAGACGCCTTTGCTGGTGCCCCCGCGCATGTAGACCGCGGGAATGCTGTACTGCCCCATGAATTACTCCTCGTTTGTCTTGAATAGGATGCAGACGGGACTGCCTGTCTCGATGACGCGGCCGGTCGGCACCGGTCGGCCCATTGCCGCATCAATGGCGTACTGGACGATCGTGTGCGAATGCTCGTTCGCGACGTACAAATAGCGACCGTCGGGGCTCAAGCAGAGAAAGCGCGGACATAGGCCAAGTGCGGACGTCCAGTGAACGCTCGCGGGCAGCCCCGTCATGGCGTCCAGCGCCACGGTCGCGACACTGTCGTGCCCGCGATTGGTCACGTAAAGCGCGCGTCCATCCGGCGCGATCGCGATGCCGGCGGCACGGGACTGCCCATGGAACGCTGCGGGGATGATCGAATCCGTGCTAAGCGGTTCGAGTTGCCCGGTCTGCGGCTCGAATGACCACGTGGTGACCGTGGAGTCGAGTTCGTTCGACACATAAATCAGTGGCAATTCCGGATGGAACGCGGCATGGCGCGGCCCCGCCCCTTCGCGGCAGCGAGCATTCCGCACGACCGGCGAACCCGCGCCCTCGGCCCAACAAACGGCGAAGACCGTGTCGAGGCCTTTGTCCGGGACGATATGCCAGTCTGTATCGAAGCGGCGTGTGACATATCGGGCAATGTGATGCGGGTGGGATCCGGTCTGCTCGATGCGATGCGGGCCTGTCTTGCCGGTCAACGAGAGCACTGGCGGAATGATCTCGCCCAGCCGGCCGTCGTCGGCAATCGCCAGCCTGCTCGCCGTCCCCGTCGCGTAACCGGCCACAACGAGCGATGCGCCGTCGCGAGACAACGCCAGATGGACAGGATTGCGTCCCTCGCACGGCTGATCGTTCAGCGCCGCAATGCGTCCCGTTGCCGGATCGACGCGATACGCGCTGACCGAGCTTCCGTCGCCATGCACGGCATAGAGCACATCCTGGCGGGCGTTGAATGCCAGGAAGCTCGGGTTGACGAGCGGTTCGAGCGTCTGCAGGTGCGCCCAGGCGCCGGTATCGTCTACCTCGTACACGACGATACCGGTCCCTCGCGCATTGCGCTCCCGCGTGGTGCGACAACCCACGTATGCGAACGTGCGAGACATGATCAGGCCGCCTTGCCGATTTCGTCGGCGATCCGCGGAAGCAGGCCTCCCGCATTAAAGATTTCCGCTTCCTCCTCCGTATCGATGCGACATTGGACCGGCACGCTGACGACGTCCCCGTTCTTGCGCGTGATCCGCAGCGACATTGCCATCGACGGCGCGACCGGACCACACGGCCCCTCGATCGCGAATACTTCGGAACCGTCGATCCGCAACGTCTTCCGGTCGATCCCATCGGGAAACTCGAGCGGTAACACGCCCATGCCGACCAGGTTCGAACGATGGATGCGCTCGAAATTCTCGCAGACGACCGCACGCACGCCGATCAGTCGCACGCCCTTCGCCGCCCAGTCGCGTGACGATCCCGAGCCGTAATTCTTGCCCGCGATCACGATCAGCTCCTGGCCACGCTCCATGTACTTCTCGGCCGCGTCGAACAGGCGCATCGTCGTGCCCTCCGGTTCCATCCGCGTAATCGACCCTTCCTTGCCACCGGCCATCTCGTTGTGCAGGCGGTTGTTCGCGAACGTCGCGCGAATTGCCACCTTGTGATCGCCACGGCGCGTGCCGTACGAATTGAATTCGGCGGGATTCACGTCATGCGCGATCAGGTATTCCCCTGCTGCGCTCTCCGGCAGAATTGCGCCAGACGGAGACAGATCATCGGTCGTCACGTTGTCGCCAAACACACCGATGGCACGCATCCGGTCGAAACGAGCCGGTTGGGTCAGGCTCGGCTGCCAATACGGCGGACGGCGGATGTAGTTGCTGTCTTCGCGCCACGGGAAGCGCGCAGGAACGGTACCGGCTCCATCGAGCCGCTCGGTCTTGCGGAACATTTCCGCATAGATGTTCAGATACTGCTCGCCATGGAGACTTGCCTTGAGCAATCCGTCGATCTCCTCGTCGGTCGGCCACAGGTCTTGCAGATAGACAGGATTGCCTGATTGGTCGGTTCCGATGACACCGTTCTCGATGTCGACGTTGATCGTCCCGGCAATCGCGTAAGCGACCACCAGCGGCGGCGAAGCAAGAAACGCCTCCTTGACGCGCGGATGAATGCGGCCGTTGAAGTTCCGGTTACCCGACAGCACGGCAACGGCGTGCACGTTGCGGCCGACGATGTCGTCCTCGATCTCCTTCGGCAACGGCCCCGACATCCCGTTGCACGACGTGCAGCCGAACCCGATGATGCCGAAGCCGAGCGCCTCGAGGGGCGCCATCAGATCCGCCTCGCGCAGATAGCGCTCCACCGGCTTCGATCCCGGAGCGAGAGAAGTCTTGACCCACGGCTTGCGCTCGAGTCCAAGCTCGACGGCTTTGCGGGCCACCAATCCTGCCGCGATCATGTTGCGCGGATTGGACGTGTTCGTGCAACTCGTGATGGCAGCGATGACGACAGCACCATCGTCGAGCGGCGTCGCCGAAGACGACGCGTACAACCCAGCTGGCTTTGCGTCCGTTCGAGCGATGCCTTTGGAAACGAGGCTCGCGAGCGGTACGCGATCGTGCGGGTTCGACGGCCCCGCGAGCGCACGTCCGACACCCGACAGATCGAACGAAAGAACGCGATCGTATTCGGCATCCGCGAAATCGTCCGCCCAAAGCCCTTGCGCCTTCGCATAGCTTTCCGTCAGCGCGATCTGGTCATCGGAGCGCCCGGTCAGACGCATGAAGTCCAGCGTCTTTTCGTCGATGGCAAAGAGTGCAGCCGTTGCACCAAATTCAGGCGCCATGTTGGCGATTGTTGCGCGATCACTCAGCGTCATTGCGCGGGCGCCTGCACCGTAAAACTCAATGATCGTGCCGACAACCTTCTGCTTGCGCAGGAATTCCGTAATGGCGAGCACCAGGTCGGTTGCTGTCACGCCTGGTTGGCGGAATCCCTTCAGTTCCACCCCGACAATGGTCGGCAGCCGCAGCCACACCGCGCGCCCGAGCATGACGGATTCGGCCTCGATGCCGCCGACTCCCCAGCCCAGCACGCCGATCGCGTTGATCATCGTCGTGTGGCTGTCCGTCCCGACGAGCGTATCGGGAAATGCCACGCCGCCCTGCAGTTGAATGACCGGCGACAGATATTCGATGTTGACCTGATGCAGGATGCCGTTGCCGGGCATCAACACGTCGAGATTCGAAAACGCCTGCTTGCACCAGGCCAGGAATTCGAAGCGCTCGGCGTTCTTTGTTTGCTCGATCGCCATGTTCTTCGCCATCGCGTCCGGATCATGTCCTGCGACCTCGACGTTCAGCGAGTGATCGACGACCAGATGTGTCGGCACGACGGGATTGATGGTCGTCGGGTCTCCTCCCGCTTCCGCAATTGCGTCGCGCATGCCAGCGAGGTCGACCAACGCGGGCGTGCCGAGCAGATCCTGCAATACGACGCGGGCCGGATAGTACGGAAAGTCGACGTCGTGGCGACGCTTGGACAATGCCTGAAGGTAGCGGCCGGCCTCCGAGGCGGGCTGCTTACGGACAATGTTTTCGGCAAACACCCGGACGCTGTAAGGCATGCGGGCAAAGGAAGCCGAATCGATGGACTGCATCGCGTCGACAACGCTGACGTATTCGACGGACTGGTGGGGAAGCGTACGGGACATCGGGGTTTTCTCCAAGGCAATGCTGAGCGGCTTGCGTTTCGGTGTAGTGCATTCTATGATCACAAAACGCAATACGCAAATGCAGCCGCGCTCGGGAATTACCCTGACCGCAGGATGTCGCCCAGTCATCAAAGGAAGCAGGCAATGGCAAAATCACAACCCGGCTTTTCAGTTGCGCCGCCGCATCCGGCGGTCGTGAACGGCCATTTGCTGCCCCCAATAGACATGGAACCGTCCGCAGAATCGCCTGGCACCGCACTCACGCCGCTTCAGACCCGCGTCGCACGGGAAATTCTGGCACTGGCCAGGCGTGAGGATCTCGTCATCGGCGACCGGCTGGCGGAATCGATCCTCGCCGAGAAAATCGGCACGTCCCGCACGCCCGTCAACGTCGCCCTGCATCACCTGGTCTCGCTCGGGGTGATCTATTACGACCCGAATCGCGGCTTCTTCATGGCCAAGCCCGCGCGAGACGTGACGGATGTCGCCGCGCAGTTCTTCAACGAGCCCGACGATCCGCTTTACCTGAAGATCGCGGAGGACCGCCTCGCGCATCGCCTGCCCGATGTCGTGACCGAGGCCGACCTGATGCGCCAGTACGACGTGTCGCGCAGCGAGCTCCGACGTGTGCTGTCGCGCATGCAGGAGGAAGGCTGGATCGAACGGCAGGTCGGCCACGGCTGGCAGTTCATGCCGATGATTGATTCCGTGGAAGCGTACGAAGAGAGCTATCTGTTCCGTGCCGCGATCGAGCCGACCGGTGTCATGTCGCCGACTTTCAGCGCGAACCGTGTCGAGCTGGAGGAACTTCGCCGCCGGCAGCGCTTCATTGCCGAAGGCGGCTACCTCACCATGAACTCGGTAGAACTGTTCGAAGCAAACAGCGAGTTCCACGAAACGATTGCGAAGTGGTCCGGCAACCGGTTCATTGCGCAATCGGTCCGCCGGATGGATCGGCTGCGCCGCCTCGTCGAGTACCGACAGGCCAGAGCCCGCAAGCCCAGGCAGGAACAGGCGCTCGAGCACCTCGCGATTCTCGACGCAATCGCCCAGCACGATCTGCTCCGAGCGGCAGCGCTGTTGCGCGACCATATCGAGGGCGCTCGACGCGCCAAGGTTCATGCCCAGGATGTCTTCACGCCACGGCCGTAATTTTCATTGCCCTTCCAGCGGTCCTCGTCGACCGCTTTTTTATCGGCATAAGTGCGTTTTGTTGTCACAAAACGCTTAAAAGTGAACCCTGAGCCACTCCGGCGTCCGAGGTTCCGGAACATTGGAGACAAGCATGTCGTACCGCCGAGGCTGGATAGCCGTCTTTCTCTTCTCCCTGTCCATGATCAATTACATGGACCGTATCGCTCTCTCGATTGCAGCCAAACCGATCGCGAGCGAATTCAAGCTGACGGCTGTCGGCATGGGATATCTGTTTTCGTCGTTCATCTGGAGTTATGCGCTGTTCCTGCTTCCGATGGGCTTTCTGATCGACCGCTTCGGTACGAAGCGCATGGCGGGAATCGGGATCTTCGTGTGGTCTGCCGCAACGGCGCTGACGGGCGCGGCAACAAGCTTCGTGACGCTCATGGCCGCACGCCTGGTAATGGGCGCTGGGGAATCCACCAGCAATCCAGTTGGAGCGAAGGTCATTCGTCAATGGATACCGGCCAACGAGCGCGGCATGGTAACGGCAATGTTCAACAGCGGTTCATATGCGGGTCCGGCCATTTGTTCGGTGTTGCTGGGTACGCTCGTCTCACTGTTCGGCTGGCGAGTCTCGTTCGTCATCGCCGGGGGGATTGGCTTTGCGTGGCTCGCCGCATGGCTCGTGTTCTTCGACGCCCCGGAGAAGGCACGCTGGCTGAGCGGGCAAGAGCGCGCAAAGATCGTGCGCGAGCGCGACGTGAAGCCCGTCGGTACCGACAGCCGCGCGACAGAGACGACTGGCCTGTTGGCGCTGATGCGCTCCCCAACGCTCTGGGGGCTCGCAATTACACAAGGCTGCAACGTCTACACGCAATATCTGTTTCTGACGTGGCTTCCCAGCTATCTGCAGGCGACCCGGCATTTGAGTCTGTCGCACACGGGTCTCTTCTCGGCTGCTCCATATGCCGCATCCGTCATCCTGTGCATCCTGGTCGGTCGACTGAGCGATCACTACCTGCAGAAGGGCGGAGTCGGCACCGGTCGTCGTCGCAACGCCGTTGCGCTTGCGATGCTCACCGGCTCAGCGATTCTTGCAGTGCCTTTCACGTCGAACCTCGCGACACTGCTTGTCGTGTTCTCGATCACGCTGACCGGTATCGCATCAACAACATCGCTGAACTTCGCATTGTTGAACGATCTGCTTCCCAGTTCTCGCGACATCGCGAAGGCGATGGCGTTCGTGGTCGTCGGCGGCAATGTCTTTGGCATGGTAGCTCCGATCGCTACCGGCTATGTGATCAATGCCACAGGCAGCTATGACTGGGCGTTCGGCATTGCTGGCCTGCTGTTGCTCGCAGGCGCGACAGTCGTGTTGACAATGACACGTTCACCGATGGTTCGTAATCGACGCGCGGCGAACACTCAGGTTGCGGCATGATCCTGTTTTGCGCGTTGGTCCCCTTTCTGGAAAGCGAGAGCAAGCATCCAATCGCAACGTGGATCGCCCGCCCGGAGCGGGTGGTGCTTTACAGCGTGCCAATGTCGGCTGCGCGCGTGCATTCGGACGTTGGTGCAAATTACGCCAATGACCGGTGATGGCCGCTCTTTGCCTCATGAGCCGACTACGCCAGCCCGTCGACAGGGGATGAGACGCGAAGGGCATACTTTGAACGCGTAGATTCTCCCGTCCCCAGCCACATAAAGTCTGCCGTTCGCGGCAAGGATGGTCACGAAATGACGAAGCCCCGACATGCGATCTTCCGGGCTGCCCCCATTGAACACGGGCTGGCCGGTGTCGGCTCGGAATCCGTGCAGCCGGTCATCGCCCTCCGCACCGGCAATCCAGACGATGCGCTGCTCGCCGTCACCGCTCGTCGTCGTGATGGCGCTACCGGCGCCATCCACCTGCGCGCACCACGCGGTGCTGATTCCGCCTCGCGAGCCCTTGGCGATTCGCAGCGCCACAAGGCCTGCGGCGTTCGACCGCTGCGTGCACTCTGCGCCCGAGCCGTGGAATGCGACGAACGCCGCGTCCGCCGTCGACCACGACGCCGGTGCCGTGATGATGGGCCGGTGCGTCACCTGTCGCACATCGAGCGCGCCACCAATACCGCCTAGATTGTCGCGATCGAGCAGATAAGCCTTGCCGTCCTTGCCCAACGCGACGATCAGCCGACGTCCGCGAATCTCGATTGGCAGCGGGTTGACGCCGCCAAGATCGAGGTCGAGTTCGTCGAGCCGCTGCCAGTCGAGCGGAGCGAACGCATCGCGACGGCTCGCCGAGCGATGCAAGTCGGGCGCAAGCCGCAGGACGGCCTCCCCATCGCCCCAGGCAACGGCACCTTCCGTGTTGCCTGTCGACACGAACAAGCTGCCGTCTGCCGCCGCGATTCCGCCAGGCGCCCAGATACCGCCCTTGCTGCCTCGCGTAGCCCAGGCGGTAGTGGCGTCGGGGGCGTCGGGGTGGTCTAAGCGAAACCCTACTACCCAACCGTGGTAATCACCGCAATCGCCCCAATGCCCGCCGTACGGCACGAACAACCGTCCATCGAGAAGCGCGAGCGCGCCCCGCTGGTTTTGCGTTCGCGGCAGAAAGGACATCCCCCGCGAGCGCAAGGCTTCGGCGACATCGACCGGCCAGCCGGGCAGCACCGAGCCGTCGCGCAGCGATAGCCCGAACACCTTATGTCTCGCACCGTCGTTGCTGTCGATCATCGCGTCGAGATAAAGCGCGCCCGTTTTCGGATCGATTACGGGCGTTCCCGTGATGCCGAGCGGATCGATATTGCCACACGGAAGCGCATCAAGCGGCACCGCGGCGCCCAGCGCTTTGTGCCAGACCACATGGCCGGTCGTGGCATCGAGCGCGTACACGTCGTTTGCCTCCGTCGCGACGATCAGGAGGCCGTTCGACTTGCGAGACGGACGCCAGTAAAGCGGCTGCGCGTAGACATGGCCGTTGACCCTGCCGTCAAAGTCCCTATCCCGATGCAGCCGCGACGCGCTTTGCCAGGTAAGCCCGGGAACGACGTATTGCCCGCTGCGGTCGGCCGCGCCGTGATAATCGGTTACGGAGTCGCCGGCCTGCCCCCACGCCGCCCCTGCACGTGTGCACGTCAGCAATGCAAAGAAGGCAGGTAAAGCCACCGCCCGCAGAAATATTCTCCTGGCAAGCACGCGCACCTCCATTCCGGCGGAGCCGGCAAGCGACGGATCACGAAACACGTTGATGAATCGACGATTGGCGAACGAGGCATGGCGGATCACGCCGGGCCTTATCGAGACACCAACCTTTGAGCAATTCGTTCGGCGACGGTTTCAACGTTCCCGAACGCTTTCGCCGCGCAATCGTAGAGGGCAATGATCCTGTCACCGCCATCTCGGGGCGGCCAGGAGGCCTTTCAGATGATTATCAATTCGCCCCAAGGGTGCATGCGCCGATGGATGACTGTTTTCGGGCGACGTGACAGGCGATTGCCGACCCTGAAGGGACATTTGCGTCGCTCGAAAACGGCCATTCGCCAAGCAATGAACAGTGGGCCATCGGCGGCCAAGGTGGAAGCTGGAGTCAGATTTGCTCGCAACCAAGCCGGCGATTTTACGCATCGAGCACAAGTGGCCCTAAGGAATTGTCGATCAGGACTTTCCATCCGCCGCCGGGCTGCTCTCGGAATACCGTCGTTGCGACGAGTTCCCTCGTGGAAACTGTCCCATTCGATTCCTTGTAGTCGAGCGTCCATCGAGACAGGAACAATGCAACGCCATCTGCTTCAAAAACGTGGGTCTTGAGCTGCGTGGCCGATGCACCGGATTTCATCGCACGTTCGAAAAAACTGCGTAGCTGTGCTCGTCCTCGGACTGTCCTTCCCGGCTCGGCGACGACGACCGCCTCATCTTCATAGAAGCCCATGACGGTATCAATGTCGCGTTCATTGAATGCTTGATCCAATAGCTCTACCGCCTGCTCCGGGCTGTGCGCGATCATGGTTTTCCTCTGAAACACATCGTGACGTGGACGGGCGACCGGCCGGATAGCAGGCACGGCCCATTGGTGGAACGTGTTCGATCTGAGGCATTCTGCGTGAAGACGCACTAGCTTGTCGACGATCTGTCCATTGATGTCGACTGACCGCTCTTGGCTGCGCCCGGACCGATGACGACGGTCGCGACGCATCGTTGGAGGCTGCGGACGCCGGCGGCAGATGACGACCCAATGCTGCCGTTCGGCCCGACGGCGTTCGAACGGCAGCTACCAAAGTACAACGGTCAATCGTGGCTCTCGCGGTGCTCAAAGATTTTTTTCCCCTCAAAGCTTTCTTGCACACCTTGCTCGCAATTCGGCGGACACGTTACTACACCGTCCGCGCTCTCGCCTGACACGGTGACTGCCCTGTAGACAACAGATTCGATAAACGTCCCGTCGGCAGCGACGACGATGTTCAGATCAGTCTCGACGCCGGCCGGCACGGATCCGCCGGTGGTATAGACGGTTTTCATGGTGCCGGTGCAATCGGAGTTCACCGTGTAGGTGCCGGTCTGGTGCGGATTGAACGTAGTCTGCCCACCTTTCGGCAGCCCGCCGATAACCCCAAAGTCGGTGCGTGAAAAATGGCTCGTACCGTCGAACGTCACCAGAGCAACGTCATCGAGGATCGACGGGGCAGCGTACGGATGCACCTTGCCGTCGGCACCTATCAATCCAAGAATCTCTCCGTGACCGATAAACTCAAATGCTCCCTTTAGCATTGCGTTCGAGCAAAGGCCGTCGGCCTGCGCGGCACCACTGAGAGATAGAAGGGCAACAGCTGTTGCAGAAAAAACGCTTAGACGCTTGCTTTTCATGTTCATCTCCAAGTCATGAATCGGGCGCTTAACTTGATCAAGCGGAGAAGTTTGCTTCTTTAACTGACCGAACCGTATGCATCCGTTAGCAGGAGTCGAAAACTGGCACGGTTTCGCTTGGCTACTATTGGTTTGCGAAATCCCTTGTCACTAAACTTCACGATTTTGGTGGCGATATACGACCGGCTTCCCATGGCGTGCCACGTAATGCCCATTGATTGCCAATGGACAAGCAAACGCGCAGGCGTCACGTCACCCGGCGCGCGGGATGGCCGCACAGGCGAGCGGATGCTTGAAGATGGAGACGTAGGGTGTCTAGACCGCGTGCGTGAAGCAAGTGTCCATAGTCGTCGCCTTCCTTCCCTTCGTTAACTACCGACTGTCCCCCGGACACAAAGCAGGCCCACGACAATCTAGTGAGCAGGACTTTTCGTTATTGATCGAACATAGACGCACGATTGTGGGATTACAAGGCGACGTTAAGTTATTTTGGCAATAAAAAAGCCAACGATATCCGTGGAATTGCAGACATGTCACTTGGGTTGCGGTTTTTTGAATAAGTCATCTTATTATAAGAATAGGGGCGGACGGGCCTCCATCGGACTGCGCGAGAACGAGGATAATTCACGTGTACAGAAATTCCGGACGAATGCGGCGGGGACGATTCCAGCGTCGACCCTGCTGCAAACGGTCGATCTTGCGACTTTTATCACACTGGTCGATCGGCCGTTTGCTGGGTGGAACGGTCGCCATGATGTCCGATCGACGCTGCGGGCGAACGAAGCTTTGTGGCCAAACCCGGACCGACGACGAAGGCCGCACCGCATCGTTGGGCGCTGTGGGCGCCGACGGCAGATTCCGACCCTTAGCGGCCTTTGGCGTGAGCGCCGACGAATGGCCGAAGTTGGGTTTCAGAGGCAGCCTGCGTACCCTTGGTTCCCGTGCCGAAGTCAATGGATGGGCGCTACTTTTCGAGAGCGGTGCGAGGAGAGGATTCGCGTAACAGCCGCTCGAGGTAAGACTTCCACACTACCGCCAGAGACAGCGTCAGGTGACCGATTGTCCTGGCATCTTCCGGAATCAATACAAACTGAGCACTCGGAACTGATTCGACCAGCGTCTTGACGATGCTCAGATCTGCTGCGTTAATGACGTCGTCCGCGAAATTGACGGCAACGACGTGCGCCTTGATCTGATTCAACGTGGGTTGCGGGTCATAATCCCATGAGGATTCGAGCCAATAGAGAAAATCGTTGGCGTCGTATTGCCTGGCTGCCCCGACCATCCGGTCGTAAGTATCGATGGCGGCTTTTCGGTTCGGCCCTTGGGTCTGCAGGCGAACTGCGCTGTCCAAAATGACCGGCCAGAGTGGTGCTGTAAAGAGCCAGTGCTGAGGCGGCGTTGTATAGTCTCCGCCCTTCCAATCAGGGTCGTTTCGAATTGCCTCGGTGAGAATACGACGGAAGATGAGATTGCGACCGGAGATCTGCATCGGTTGGCAAGCTATGGGCATGATCGCGTCCATCATGTACGGATAACGCTCCGCCCACATCCATGCTTGCATCCCACCCATCGAGACACCTAGCACGAGTCGAAGATGATCCACGCGCAGCCCGTCGTGAACTAATTGATAATGTGCACTTACGACATCGCCATAGCCATATTTTGGAAAGCGTGCTCGTAGCCCGTCACTGGGCTTGCTCGAACCGCCTCGCCCGAGCCCATCTGGAATGATAATGTAGTAACGTGAGGCATCAAGCGGTTGGTTGGGGCCGAACAATTCGCCTGCGACTGTCGGAGCCAGGAAGGCTTTTCCTGTTCCGGACGTACCGTGCAGCAGAAGCACTGCATTCGTGACATGACCACTGGAATCACGCTGCGGCGTGCCAAGCGTGGTGTAATGCAGTCGGACTTCCGGAAGTTTATCCCCATTTTGAAAGTGGAAATCTCGAACAGTGATGTCGCCTTCCTGCTGAATCAGGCCAGGTTGGGAAGGGGCATTGGCCGCGATGGAGTTGCCGAATGCGGCAAGGAAAATTGCTGCCGCCACGATTCGAAGCGCCGTGAGGGTCGTCGCTATTACAACGCGATCTTGGAATGAAGTGCGTTCCATTATCCACTCCTTGTTATATCGTCAAAGACATCACGTCTCAGCCGCTGGCACTTTGTTCCGGCTGTAGAAGAGGCTCACTTCATAGTATGCGAACGGCGACACCGGTTGGCGATAGTCGCCCCTTATGTCAGTCTACTGGCCAACTTCGGTCTGTGCGTTGGTGAACACAGGAAACCAGTCGACGGTCGCGGCCCGTAGCATGCCACGATGGCCCGACACGTAAGGCGAAGTGCGTAGTCGCCTTCGAAGGCGGTTTTGTGGATACACCGACCCTCCGAACATCTTAGTCAAGGAGCGACCGAACGACACTTCCTGGCCGGTTCCGCACGATCAGAGCCGCGCCAGAAAGCAGCCGCACGAACGCGGATGCCGCGCCGCTTCGTGCGGTCAGCATGCTCGCTCTAGATGCCCCGCTGACGCGCGATAAGCGTGATGGGCACCCAGTGGTCGGGGACCATGGTATGCAGGACGCCCACGACGAGCACTGCGCCGACGAGCAGCGATGCCGACCCCGCATTCAGTTGCTCAATGATAAAAAACTCATTGGACGGTCCTAGAGGTATTTACTGATTTCCTTGAATTCCGCAAGCGCAGCTTTTGCAGACTCGGGGTCCGCGCCGGACTGCGCCTCAAGGCAGTGATCCACGTGATCGTGGATGAATGCCTTCTTGGCGTTGGTAATAGCCTTCTCGATGGCGTGCAGTTGCTGCGCGAGCTCGACGCAGTTCCGGCCGGCCTCGATCATCGCGATCGTGCCACGCAGATGCCCTTCAGCGCGCTTCAGGCGCAGAACGATGTCCGGGTGGGAGCTGTGGGTTGCGGTCTTGTTCATGGACGAATCCCATCCACCTGGAGGGGATAAGGCAATCTGTTTTGTATTCCCTTCCGCGTGTGCGGTCTTACGGAAAGTGGGCGGCGCTAAAACCAGGCGAATAGACTATGCAACATCCGAGCCGTCCATGAATGCCACCGCCGCAACAGCGCCGGTTACACCCGAGCGCACCGTGAAGATTGCCATCGCAACACGACTGTTGACGTTGTTCCTGCCCGCAGGCGTCGATCGGAGCGCGCGGTTACTGCTCGTTGCACGGAGTTTGCGCGGGTGTTGCGACGGCTTTATCGCGGTGCTGCTGCCCGCTTACCTGTTGTCGCTCGGTTTCGGGCAATTGGCGGTCGGCGTGATCAGCAGTACCACGCTCCTCGGGTCTGCGTTGGCAACAATCCTGGTCGGTCTGTTGGGCAATCGTTTTTCACGACGTGGCCTGCTGCTCTTCGCGGCTAGTCTGATGATGGCCACCGGTCTAGCTTTCGCTGCTCTGTCATCGCTGTGGCCTCTGCTCGTGATCGCGTTCGTCGGCACGCTGAACCCGAGTTCGGGCGACGTCAGCCTGTTCCTGCCGCTCGAGCACGCACGCCTTGCGGAATGCGCGGCGGACAACTCGCGCACCGCACTGTTTGCGCGCTACAGCCTCGTCGGTGCGCTGTCCGCCGCCGTCGGCGCACTTGTCGCGGGACTGCCGGACTGGATCACTGCCCGTACGGGCGCTTCGCTGCTTTCCACCTTGCGTGCCATGTTCGTTGTCTATGCGCTGGCGGGCTTCGTCATCTGTCTGCTTTACCTGCGACTGCCGGCTGGCCCGTCAGACGTTGACAAGGCCAGGGCGCCGCTTGGCCCGTCGCGCGGGATCGTCACACGCCTCGCACTACTTTTCAGCGTGGACGCATTTGCCGGCGGTCTACTCGTCAACTCGCTGCTGACTCTTTGGTTAATCGAACGATTCGGCCTTTCGCTTGGCGCTGCCGGGAAATTCTTCTTTTGCGCAGGCCTGCTCAGCGCAGTTTCCCAGCTCGCCGCCGCACCGTTGGCCCGTCGGATCGGCCTGCTCAACACGATGGTGTTCACGCACATTCCATCGAGCGTCTGCCTGGTTGCGGCCGCGTTCGCCCCATCGCTGGCAGTGACCCTCTCGCTTCTGCTCATGCGCAGCGCGCTGTCGCAGATGGATGTGCCCACGCGTAGCGCTTATGTCATGTCAGTCATCACTCCGGCTGAACGGCCTGCCGCGGCGAGCTTCACCGCAGTGCCGCGAAGCCTGGCGGCAGCGCTCGCGCCGATCCTCGCGGGTGCGCTGCTAGGCCTTGGCTGGCTCGGAGCGCCACTCGTTGCATGCGGTGCGCTCAAGATTGCCTATGATCTCTCGCTGCTTGTCGGGTTTCGTCACGTCAAGCCCAACGGCGATTAGCCATTCGACGTTGGCGACGATCCCGACGTGCCAATGCGCGAGCGCTTTTATTTCAGACGACGGAGCACCAGGTGAACTGATCCGCCCCCGACTGCTGATACTGGGCTCGTGATTCTTAGTTGATCGTTGGAGACGGCAACCAAGCGGACCTGATCCTCTCCGTCCCAGTTCGGAAACGTGCTGCCATCGTAGTGAATTCGCATCTGTGCTGAGTTCTCGTCGATGGAGTAGCGACCGAAATACGCAATGCTTCCCTGAACAATCGCCTTGTTCTCCTCAGCGGTGCCGGATAGCCTGTTGTTTGAGGCAAATCTCGGCAAATTGGCCTTCTGCAGGTAGAGCACGAAGTGCCCATCTGCTTGGTAGATCACGATGCCTTTCGGATCGTTTCCGAAAGGCTCCTGGCGCTTCCCGTCCTGTTCGACGTATTGCGAGACCGGCAACCAGGTGCCGACAACCTGCTCCCTTAAGGTCTGTGCGCGCGCGACGTCGGGGAGAAGCGCGCTGACAGTGCACAGGGCGAATACTGCGAGCCGCGTGGCTTTATTGACCGACGGTGTCTTGCTAGCGGACATACAGGTCTCCTTCCGCAGTTTATTGCGCGGATATCCTGGTGATATTACGCGTGGGGACGTCTTGTGCATCCCCAGGAATGCCCGTTCTCCGTGGCGCCGCTGCCCCGCTTCAGGAAGGGGTGACTGGCTTCTTGAGGTCCAGCAGCCGACGCGATCATGCGAGTGGAGCCATTCCCTGAGGAAAGGATGGAGTCCATTGGGAGTGTCTGCTCCAGGCTGCGGAGCCGCCGCTTGAGCGTTCGAAAAATAGTGCAGGCGAGTGACGCTTCCTGGCCGAACCCGGACCGACGACAAAATTCGCGCCGCATCGGTGGAGCCCGTGGACGCCGACGGCAGATGCCAACCCGCGGCGGCCATCCGGGCGCTGCAACTGCAACGGCGCCTCTGAAAGTCCAACGATCATTCGCTACATGGATCGCTAGCTGAGCCAGCGACACGCTGATGTTTCATCCCTTGCTCTTTTCGATATTTCGACTATTATCGAATCATGGAAACGAACCAGACCATCGCCGCTCTGGCGGCACTCGCACACGAGTCCAGACTCGCCGTCTTTCGCGCCCTGGTGCAGGCAGGACCCGACGGCATGCCCGCAGGCCAGATCGCCACACTGCTGGATGTGCCGCCGTCGTCTCTGTCCTTCCACCTGAAGGAACTGGCCCACGCACAACTCGTCACCAGCCGGCAGGAAGGCCGGTTCGTCTTCTACTGCGCGAACTTCGCAACGATGAACGGCCTGCTGGCCTATCTCACCGAGAACTGCTGTGGCGGCAACCCCTGCTCACCGACATCAGCGTGTTCCCCCTCCAGGGAGAAGCAATCATGAAGCGCTTTCACATTCACGTCGCCGTCGCCGATCTCGCAGCGAGCATCCGTTTTTACTCGGCGTTGTTTGCGGCTGAGCCGACCGTCGTCAAGAGCGACTACGCAAAGTGGATGCTCGAAGATCCGCGCGTCAATTTCGCAATCTCGCAACGCGGCGCCACGCCGGGACTGGACCACCTTGGCGTGCAGGTCGAGAACGAAGCCGAACTGGCCGAGATGCACGATCGACTTGAAGGCGCAGCACTGCCGGTCGAAACGCAGATGGGTACCGCCTGTTGCTATGCGAAGTCGAACAAGTACTGGACCGTCGATCCGCAGGGCATCGCATGGGAGTCGTATCACACGCTGAACAACATTCCCGTGTTCGGTGAGTCACGTAACGCGCAGGACAGTGCGCCTGCTTCTGAAGTCGCAGCGTGCTGCGCTCCGTCGTCGGGCAAACCGATCGGCATTCCGGTCAAGTCTTCGTCGTGCTGTTGAGCCCGGCGCGCGATTCAATGGGGAACACATGACAACCAATGTATTGATCCTGTGCACGCACAACTCGGCGCGCAGCGTGCTCGGCGAGGCCATGCTGAATCACCTCGCTTCGAAGCTGGGCAAGAACGTGCGTGCTTTCAGCGCGGGCAGCGCACCGGGCGGCCGTCTGAATCCGTTCGCCGTTGAGGCACTCACGCGCGCGGGTATCGACGTGAGCGGCTATCGCAGCAAGAGCTGGGACGAGTTTGCCGGCGACGATGCGCCTGCCATGCGTATCGTCATTACCGTCTGCGACAGTGCAGCCGCCGAGACGTGTCCCTACTGGCCGGGCAGTCCCGTCAAGGTTCACTGGGGCTATGCAGACCCGTCTGTCGCACCGGGCGGCGACGAGGACAAGCGGGTCGCGTTCGAACTTACCCGTCAGGCGATCGGATATCGCATGCTGCAACTGCTCGCACTTCCGCTGGACACGATGAGTAACGAGGACCTCCAGCGTGCTCTCACTGCGATTTCCGAATCATGACCGATTTGACGAGTCTTACCCGCAAGGTCTTCGCCGAACTGGTTGGTACGGCTGCGCTGCTCGCCGTGGTGATCGGATCCGGCATCATGGCGGAACGACTTGCGGGCGGCAATGTGGCGATTGCCTTGCTCGCCAATACGCTGGCAACAGTAGGCGGGCTGTATGTGCTGATCGAGGTCTTCGGGCCATTGAGCGGAGCCCATTTCAATCCGGCCGTCAGCGCCGTCATGACGTTGCGTGGCGAACTGCCCGCACATGAACTGCTGCCGTACATCGCTGCACAACTGCTCGGCGCAGCGCTCGGTGCGTGGCTCGCACACGCGATGTTCGGCCTGTCTATCCTCGAGGTCTCTGGCAAGGCTCGCTCCGGAGCCGGGCAATGGATTGCTGAAACAGTAGCAACTGCCGGCTTGCTGCTGGTCATCCTGCGCGCACCAGCCGGACGCGCGTCGGTCATGGTAGCTGCGTACATCGGCGCAGCATACTGGTTCACGGCATCGACGTCGTTCGCGAACCCGGCCGCAGCGTTCGGCCGCATGTTCAGCGACACCTTCGCAGGCATTGCGCCATCGAGCGTACCCGGCTTCGTCATTGCCGAACTGATTGGCGCGGCAATTGGCCTCGGGCTACACACGGCCTTCGAACCACGCGAGCAACGTATCGGCCACCCGAACCTGATCGAGTCCTCAGGTGAGCACGGAGATATTCGCTAACGCCACCCTCTGTTGACATCCTTCTCCCCCTCTCGCTGACGCTCGCCGGCCAAAGGCCGGGAAGGGGGAGGATTCCTGCTGCGCTACGTGATGCTCCACGTAGTCGCTTCGAATTAGAAAGGACTTTCCCGATCCCGTGGCATGCGGATATGCCACGATGGTTGGTGCTGGCAACCCATCTGAGAAGGGGAAAGTCATGAACAAGATTACTCGTATCGGCGTCGATCTGGCCAAGAACCTGATCGTGGTACATGGAGTCGATTCGATGGAACGCGCGGCAGTCAGGAAGGCCATCCCACGGCAGAAGTTCCTCGAATGGTTCGCCAA